>JAAEQP010001405.1 GCA_024231375.1 bacterium
CTACGTCCGCCTGCGGCGGACTCCGCTTGGTACAGGTCCCGCGCGGCGCGGGTTCCCGGTTTCTCGCTTCTCTACGCGAAGTAGGTAGGGCGAGACGCCGTAGAATACAGCAGGCGCGCGGCCGGGGTTACCGGCCGCGCGCCTGCTTTTCAGTCGATTCTACTCGTCGAAGAAGCCTACCTCCTCGAGGGCGGCGCGAAGTGCGGGCACTTTGGCTTCGTCGAAGGGCATGCGCGGAGCGCGGGGCGGTCCCACATCGAGGCCTCGCATCTTCATGATGGCGCGTTCGGTGTTGACGCCGTCGCCGCTGAAGCGGAAGAGGACGCGAATCACCTGGTTGGCTTTCCACTGACACTGACGCGCCGCCTCGAGATCTCCCGCTTGAACGGCGTCGTAGACAGCCACAATGTTCTTGAGTTGGTAGTTGTAAGTCGACCCGACGCCGCCTGAACAGCCCGTGAGCAAGGCCTGCATGAACATCTGATCGCTGCCGTTGAGCACCGAGTACCGCCCCTTCGCGGCATCCAGAATCCACCAGAGCAGGAAATGGTCGGTATGGGTGTATTTCAGGCCCACGAGGTTGGGAATCTGGTCCAGGATGTCCAGGAACTGGTCGCCGCCCAGGGCGTGACCTGTCAACGCAGGGATGTAGTAGCAGTAGGTCGGCAAGTCGGCCGCGCGCGCGATAGTCTGCATGTGGTGGACGAATCCGGGTATGCCAACGGGGTAATAGATGGGCGGCACGCTGGCCACGGCGTCGACACCCGCCTTCCGCGCGTCTTCCGCGATGGCAGCGGACTCGTCGCTCGAGATGGTGCCCACGTGAGCGATGATGGGTACCTTCCCCCCGACTTCGTTCACGACGATCTCGGCGACCGTGCGCCGCTCGTCGCGGGTCAGAAGAAATCCGTCGCCCGTGCTGCCGCAAATGAAGAACCCGCCGCAGCCCTGTTCCATGTGATATGCCACGAGTTTGGGAATCATGGCGGCGTTCACGCTTCCATCGTCGTTGAAGGGTGTCATCAACGCGGGCAAAGCGCCCCGGATAACGAATGCTGGTTCGGACACGTCTACGTCTCCTTCGGCCCAAGGCCGTTTTGAGGTGCTGGAATCTTGCATCCGAGCGCGCCGTGGCGGCGCACGCGGAGTCGTCAGAAACGAATATGAATCCCCTGCTCCGAACTCTTCTCGCACGCGAGCATGAGCCCGAGGATTTCGCGTTCCTTGGCAAGCGGAAGTAGATACGTCTCTTCGCCTCGGGACGCGGCGACCGCGTGGGCAAGCTCGTCCACATACATCTGTTCGAAATCATATCCCTCAAGCGGGTCGTTGTGCCACTCGGGAGCGCCTGTGAAGTTTGGTCCTCCGTATTCGGCCCAGCGGAAGCTACGCCAGTCGAATTCGACCACGCCCCGTTCGAACATCAGCTTGCGCAAGACGCCTGGGGGCCGCTGGAACATGTCGTGATGGACCACGGCCGATACGCCGGAGGCCAAGTCCAGGGTCACGTCGTACACATCGCACGCCGCCTCGTCGGTGTCGATGTCAACGGTTCGCCGGCGGGCCATGCAACTGAGGGCCGAGACGTCGCCCGCCATCCAGGTGAGCATGGCGAATTCGTGGGGAAGCATGTCGAAACACATGCCGCCTTCGGACCGCTTCGACGCATAGAACCCGGTGTACGCCTCATAGGGATGCCAATCGGCCACGTGTTGGCCCGCGTGGGACATGTAGCCCAGCAAACGGCCGAGGGGTGACTCGTCCACGAACCGCTTGGCTTCCCGGTGGATAGGGTTGTGAAGGTAGGTGCAACTCGGCGCGACGAACACGCCCTTCGCCTCGGCCGCGGCCATCACGTCGTCCATCTCTTCGAGCGTCATGACGGATGGCGCTTCGCAGAACGCCGGGACCCCGGCCTCGATGCAGGCCAGGAGGCAATCTCTGTGCGTGTGAGGCGGCAGGCAGATGAGGGCGAAGTCGGGTGCCGCAGCCAATCCTTCTTCCAGAGACGTCACAGTGTCCACGCCGGATTGCTCCGCGATCTCGGCCATGCGGTCTTCGCGCAGATCGGTTCCGATGATATCGGTGATGCCCATCTTGCGCAGGCAGCGGGCGCGGCGTTTCCCCATGGAACCGCATCCGGCGATTAGATACTTCATCCTCTTACTCCTTGGGCAGTCCGGGGACACGTAGTCGCCGGTTGCGCCGAAGCCGCGGAAAATACCTGGGACAGTCCCGTCTCGCTACGCTCGCTTGGTACAGTCCCGGATTTTCCGCAAAGTGTCCTCGACGTTCAGCGGGGACAAGCGCATACGATAGCAGGTCCGAGCATTGCAGGTCACCTTCGGGCCGGATTTTGCGCCGTGGTGCAGGTGTGCGCTACGATGGCGCCCTTGAAGCTGAATTTACTGGCGGGAAGCGGTGCCATCCCGCGGATGCATGAGGAAGAGGAGAATTTGTCATGACGACCAAGTGGGGCGTATTGGGATCGGGGGGAATCGCTCGCAGGCGGACGATTCCGGAGGGCATCCGCGCGGCCGACAACGCCGAGTTGACCGCCGTGTTCGACGTGAACGCCGAGGCCAACGCCGAAGTGGCCAAGGAATTCGGCGGTGTGGCATGTGCGTCGGAAGACGACCTGTTCGCGAGCGACTGCGACATTGTGTACATCGCCACGCCGGCCGACCTGCATTGCGCGCAGGTCGAGAAGGCGGCCGCCGCGGGCAAGCACGTGCTCTGTGAGAAGCCGCTCGGAATGACTATTGAAGAGGGCGAGCGCATGCTGGCGGTGTGCCAAGAGCACAACGTGAAACTCGGCACGGGGTTCATGATGCGGTTCCATGCTCAGCACCAGGCCGCGCTGAAGATGGTGCAGGATGGCGCCATCGGTACGCCCGTGCTCGGACGGGCGCAACTATCGTGCTGGTACCCGCCGATTCCCGGCGCGTGGCGCCAGGATCCCGGCCAGGGGGGTGGCGGCAGTCTGATGGACATGGGCGGTCACTGCATCGACGTGCTTGAGATGATTCTTGGCCGCGTGACCAAAGTGTCGTGTATGACGGGCAACTTGGTGCAGGATTACGCCAGCGAGGATACGGCCGTGGTGCTGTTGGAGTTCGAGAGCGGCGCGAAAGGCGTTGTGGACAATCTTTTCAACGTACCGGACGCGAGTTCCAAGAATCGATTGGAGATCTACGGTTCCAAGGGCAGCATCCTCGCCGAGGGAACCATCGGGCAGGGCGAGATTGGTCAAATGGTGGCGAATCTCGAAGAGGGCGAGAAGGGGTACGAAGCCCAGCAGCAGCGCGACGAGGGTGGCGCCGTGGTGGTTGCGCCCGATCCCGTGAACATGTACCGGGCAGAAGTGGAAGCCTTCGCGCAGGCCGTTCTGGACGACACGCCCGCACCCATCGACGGCGAACTGGGCCTGTGGAGCCAGAAGGTGCTCGCGGCCTGCTATGAATCGGCCAAGACCTGTCAGACGATCTGCCTTTGCAAGGGGCAGTGCAAGGGATAGTGGAAAAGGCCTGGGACAGTCCCGTCTGCGTCCGCCTACGGCGGACTTCGCTTGGTACAGTCCCGGTTTTTCGCATTCCGGAATTGCAGACGCCGGAGCGCCTCCAGTAGGGCGATCCGGCGTTTGGTATTCAGAGGCGCCGCTATCCCGCGATGCGGACGTACTCAATCGAGGTGCTGTCGGCGTGGGGACCGGCGTAGCAGCACACAATAACGGAACCGTCGTTGAGCGGGGCGGCGTGGGGCAATCCGAACGAGAAGGCGCCCATTTCGGACCATGCATCGGCCATTCCGTTTTTCACCTCAGTCTGCGTCTCAAGCGTGGGCTCCAGGAGCGTCAACTCGGTGGATTCCGGCCAGGTCTGGCCCCGGTCAGAGCTCACGCGCAGTCTCAGGGCGGGGGAGCCGTCGCGGTCCATGTAGGCCATTACGACACGGCCATCTGGCAATGCGATGGGCTGCGCGGCTTGGCCGGGTGCGCCCGTGTCGTACAAGGGAGACCACGTCTGGCCGCGGTCGTCGGATGTGCGGGCGTGGATGTTCAAGTACGTGGCGGCCTGTGTGTCGTAGGTCCAGAACACGTTGAGCATGGTGCCATCGGGCAGGATGGTGGGCCGCTGATCCCAGTAGAAGTGCCGGTTGTCCGGATCGTTGGCAGCCACGGTGTGGCGCGGAAAGGACTGCCCCTCGTCCGTCGAGAACATGAGGATGGACGAGTGCCGCCACGTGCTGGTGTCGTCCCAGGGCTTGTTCAGTTCGAATTGCAGCGCCAGTTCGCCGTCCGGGAACGCCAGGACCGGACCGGTAATGGGGGCGGGTGAGGGATAGGGGGTCGTATCAACAAGACGCAGATCCGACCACGTCGCGCCTGCGTCTTCCGACGTGCTCAAGAAGGTGCGGCAATCGAGCAAGCCCTCGGTCTCGGGGTTGAAAAAGGGGCGATCGGGCACCGTTGCGTCGACCCACATCACGACCGCCAGGAGCCGGTCGCCGCCCAGGGGCGTCAATCCGCCACACCGCAACCGGCCCTTCCTGCCGTCCACGTCGATATGGGGCCAAGGCTGCGTGGGAGGCGTCCACGTGCGGCCTTCGTCATCCGAATACGTGAGACACGGCGTCTGTTGGTCCACGTTCTCCTTGATGGGTGCGGCGCGGAAGATGCACAGGCAGCGGCCCGAAGGAAGAACGGCCAATGACGGGAACGAAAGGGCCGGCTTCCCGGCGACGGATTCATGGAACGCGATGGTCCCTTGGTCGACGATTCTCACGTGGGGCATTCCTTCAGGTGGTGAGGGGCTATTAGGTACTCCATGGGGCACGGCTTATGCCGCGTCAATCTCCAACACGGCGCGGACAGGCGTGCCCATCGCGCCCTGAATCTTCATCGGAAACGCGAACAGTCGTCCGCGTGTGAATTCCTCTTCAAACACACTGCATACGGGGGCCAACAGGTACGGCACGCGATCCCAGAACTCCGCCCAGGGGAAGCATGGCTTCGGGACGTAGTCGAACCGGGGGAAGTCGCCTGCCAAGCACCGGATATCCTGTTCGATGAGCCACAAGGCGGCGTCGCGTGTCAGGTACGGACTCCCTTCGAGGAAGTCCGGTTCGCGCCAGTGTTGGTCCCAACCCGTGGCGACGATGACGGCGCTGTCGGGTGCGATCTCCAACCCCAAGGCTTCGAGGTCGCCTCGCTCGATGGGGGTGTTGGGCTGGGTTGCAGGCACGCGCAGGATGGTGGCATCCATGATGAAATCGCTGATCGGGCAATCGACCACCTTGGGGGCGGCGGAATCCACATGAGCCCGGGTTTCGATGTAGGTGCCGCTTTGTCCGGTCAGGTGGAAGTGCTGACAGAATACGGGATACTCCGGCGGAAATTCAGGCGGATGGGGGCAGTCCTGGATACGGACCTGAGGATAAGCTGAAGAGTAGGCCCACATATCGGGTTCAACCCAGCCGCTGATATCTGCATACCGCATCGCCTACATGGCCCCCAGTAGCGTCTCGAACCGTTCGATGGCATCTCCCAGAGACCCCACCGCTCGGTTGGCCGACGTGAGCGTCATGCGTCCTCCGAAACTGGCGCACCGCAGGATGGAGATCATCTCCTTCACTTCGGCATTGCCTTTACCCAACGGCTGCGGCGTACCGTCGAAACAGGCGTCTTCCAGGTCCAGTTGGTCCACGAACCGACGCAGCTTCTGCTTGTAGCT
Organism: bacterium; assembly: GCA_024231375.1. Next base: position 5,733 of record JAAEQP010001405.1, read on the forward strand.
GAAGAGAAACGGGGTTTCCCCACACCGGGCGAAGGCGGGTCCGTTGAACGTGAATCCAATATCGGCGCCCGATTCCCGGAGTCCCAACAGCACGGGGGACGTCTCCTCGCTGCCCAGAATGGTGTTGTACACGGACAAGGTAAGGCCATACTTCGCGGCTTCCTTGGCTGCCTGGCCTGTTCCGGGACCCAGAGGGATGACGACCCGGCTGAGCTCGTTGTCCGCGGCCAACTCCATGACCTCTTCAACGGGATTGGCGAACGTGGGGCAACGCAGCGTCGATACCGTGCACCCGCCAGCACGCAGATCCGCGACGAATCCGCGCACTTCGTCCGACGGGTACCGCCAGGCGGGCCGCCCCTGGACAAGATCGAGTTCCACGTTCGTGATACCGGCCGCGTTCAGGTTCTCGACCATTTCGGGGATGTAGCGCCCGGCCAGTCCGCTAGTGGCCGCCAGCGTGAAGGGCTCCCGCGCCAGGCGGTCGGCACGAATCGCCGCGCGTTGGGTCACGCAATCAGCGCAGTTTGGATTGTCGCACAGCACGAAGGCCGGATCGGCTCTCCCTGCTTCCAGGCAGGCGTCGATCAGTTCACGGCTTCGCATCAGTCGGACCACGCACGAGCCGATACAGCCCATCTTGATGACGCCCTTCTCACGCAGGAGACGGTCGAGACCGATGAAGTCACGGTGGGGACCCGGAAAGAAGCGCCACGTTCGTTTCGTTTCCTCGTCGTCTTCATTCAGAAACGTGCGCGTGCGGTCGCTCAGATAGGGCAGTTCGAGCAGGGCCTCGACGGTGTGCAGCGTGGTGTTGCGGTCTTGGTCGACGCCCGCGAGGCACACCCAGCCGCCCAGGTCCGCGATACGCGTATAGGGCGTGTCGTCGCCGTGCGCCGTATCGGCCTTCCAATGGTGGCGGCAGATGGCGTCCGCCTGGGCGCCGATGGCCGCCACGCTGGCGATGGGATGAATGCTGCTGACGGCTCTGGGGTCGTCGCGGACCACCTCGGTGATGATGCCCAGCTTGCCGAAAGTCGGGACAACCAGTGTTCCCGCATCGCCAAGGACGGCCAGGAAGGCTTCGACCACGGTCGGTGCGCCGCCCTCGACTCGGCCGAAGCTGCTGAGGGCGCTGTGGAGCAAGACTACGTCGCCCGCGGCGATGTTCAACCCGCGGATGCCTTCTTCGATCTCGCGCTGTGTCATGAATTCCCTTTCCAGGAGTCGTGTTTCCGGCGCACAGTCTACCCTAATGGGCTTCGGGTTCGTCAATAGCCGGGTTGGGGGGGGTGGCAATCCTCAGTTTCGGAATCGGACGCAACGCGAAAGGATGCAAGACCCCTCACCCTGCCCTCTCCCGTTGGGGACCTTCCAAAAACGCATACGGCATTTGTTGTCTGGAGAAATAGATATATGCTAAA
>JAAEQP010001406.1 GCA_024231375.1 bacterium
TGATTGGCAACTGGCCCATTTGGGTGTTGTCGCCTGTGTCGTGGCGTGAGGTCTAATCGGGGAAACAACAGCATGGACGCCGAATATCTTAAAGACGCTGCCAAGCAGAATTGGTACTTGCTGGTCGCCGCCATTGCCGTGATAGGCGTGTCGGTGGTGGGCGCGGTCCGCGCACAAGGGCGTGGGGGGCAGGAAGGCGCAGCAGGATCGCAAGCGCGCAAGTCCGTGCCGTCAAGCCGTCAGTTGGGCCATCTGGAGGCGCTGAACAAGGTGCCCGTGCGGGAAACACCTGAACAGCGCACGAGGCGCCTGATAGAGGAATACCGCGAGACGGTGGAGGCGGAACCCGACACCGAAGAGGCCCCGGCGAAGCTGAATGCCATGGGCAATCTCCATTGCACCAAGCTGGGCGAGTACGAAGAGGCCGTACATTGCTACGAGCTGTTGCTGTTCCGGTACCCCGACTGGGTGGGCGCGCGCGGCACGTATCTGCACCTGGCGGATTGCTACGACACGCTTGGGCAACGGGACAAGCTCATCGGGGTGTACGAGCGCATGATGCAGAAGTACCCGAAGGAATCGCAGGAGCATATGTACGCCGAAGCGATGATTATGGGCAATTCGGATGTGGTGAAGTAAGGGCAACTGGACCGGGACGTCGAACGGGACAGGTGGCTGAGCGCCTCAAGGGGAGGCGTCCCGAGGTCCAAACGAAACATGATTCCATAGCCGTGAGCCACGGCCGTCTGTTTTCCCCTTGACGGTCTCGCGCAACCACCGGTGCGGGGCCGTCACACGCCAGGCCGCGCGGGAGCCATCCCGCGCGGCTCTTTTCTTTTTGGTCGGCGTCTACGCTTGGGCGGGGTATTTCCTGCGAATGCTCGAGACACGCACAAGCTGCGCTTGAACGTGGTACACGTTGAAGATGGATGCGATCGACGAACAGCCCTGGTGTTCAGGTGATTCATGTGTGCCACCGACTAACTTGTTAGTCGGTGTCTTGCCTCTGCAGGCTAGAGCGCTTTGAGCACAATCTCGACGCTCAGGCCAAGGGCCTCGGCGAAGAGGCCGCTCTTCCTGTTCGCGCCCCAGATGTCGGTGGTGTTGGCGTCGCGTTGGGTGACGATCAGGTGTAGGGCGCCGCTTGTGTGTCTGGCCGTGATGCGCTCTGTCGCGGCGCGGTGTGACCGGTCAAGCCCGTCGGCGATCCGCAGCATCCCGGCAAGCAGGGTCACGGTTCGTTGACGCTGGGGCGACAAGTCGCGGTAGATTTTGTGCGTGGGTTTGGGATGGGCTTTCCGGTGATAGCGTGCGACGCAAGCCGCCACCTGCCGCTCGTGTTCAGACAGGCCTTCGATGTTGGCGCCGAGGACAAAGTCGCGAGACCCTTTGTGATGACATTCGGGCCGGGTCTCCCACCCCGTGTCGTGGAGCAGAGCGGCCACGCCCAACAATCGGCGTTCGGCCTCGCCGAGACCATGGAGCGACGCGGTTTCGTCGAAGAGGTCAAGGCTCAGGGCGCACACGTGCAGGGCGTGTTTGGGGTCGGGATCGGCGGCTAGGGCGAGGGCCTTCGCGGCACGGAGTTCAGCTTCCGCGGGGTCAAAGACTGGTGTGGACCGGGGCATCGGGACGCTGTTCCTTCCAGGTTGCGCTTCCGTTCGGCCGCGCGCGTCATGATACGGCACGGCACGGATTGAGGCAACGGACGGCGCGGACACGTGTTGTCGTTTCCCAGGCTTTGGAGTACCCTAGTGACACGGTGGCTGCACCGGGGGGCGGGCCGCTCATACCGAACACAAAGGAAGTACTCATGAAGACTATCATCGGATTGGTCGTTGGGGTGTCCTTGTTGCTGGTGAGTGGCGGTTGTGGGGGGCGTGCGCAGGTCCAGCAGAGCTTCTCTTCCCCCGCCAAACTGATACGAATTCAGGGCATAGTTCAGGGGAAACTGGATGCACTGGACGCGGACCTCGCGGCGGCGGCGGAATCCCTTGCCGGGACCGGGCTCTCGGGCGCGGAGGCACGTGCCGTGCTGGAGGATCTCTGCGGAAAACACGCCTACGCCATCGACGTATGCACCATCGACACGTCGGGCCGCATGGTGACGGTGTTTCCCGAGGAGTACACGTCGGCCGAAGGCACCGACATCAGCGGCCAGGCCCAGGTGGCCAAGATGATCGAGACCAAGCAGCCGGTTATGAGCGGCCTGTTCAGGGCCGTCGAAGGGATGCGGGCCGTCGACATCCAACACCCCATCATGACGTCGGACGATGGGTTTATCGGATCGGTGAGCATGTTGATTCGGCCGGCGGGGTTTCTTGCCCGAAGCGTGGCGCCGAGCGTGCGTAGCGGTCCGTGGGATTGCTGGGCCATGGACACCACGGGCGTCATTCTCTACGACGCGGACGAGGAGGAAATCGGACGAAACCTCTTCACGGACCCCATGTACCTCGGCTTCCCTGAAGTGGTGGAACTCGGCCGCGGGATCGCGGCGAAACCCAGCGGCGAGGGTTCGTACCGGTTCCTGAGCAGTGGGTTGAACCGTCCCGTGAAGAAACGGGCATTCTGGCTCAGCGCGGGGTTGCACGGCACTGAATGGCGGATCGTGCTCGTGCGCGAGATCCAATAGCGGCGGCGTCTTCACTTGTCTCCGGGGTCCTCCCTGTCTAGAATCAACGGATCGTAGCTGTGTCTTGTGGAGTTGGAGGATACTGTGGACAGACGAATCATCGAGATTCACGCGCACGCGTTTCCGGACGCCATCGCCGAGCGGGCCATGGCGAAACTGAATGCGGAGGTTGACGAACCCGCGACGGGCGATGGCACTATCACTGGCCTTCTTGCGTCCATGGACGCCGTTGGTATCGAGAAGGCCGTGCTGGCCTCGATTGCCACGCGGCCCGGTCAGTTCGATGCCATCATGCGTTGGTCGCGCGAAGCGGTATCGGATCGGCTGATCCCCTTTCCCTCGGTGTATCCCGGCGAATCCGTGGCGGCGGACCATGTGCGCTTGGTTGCCGAGGAAGGGTTCAAGGGCATCAAACTCCATCCCTACTACCAGGACTTCGACGCAGACAGCCCGGAGGCGTTCCGGGTGTACGCGGCCGCGGCAGACACGGGGCTTGCCATCTTGCTGCATGCCGGGTACGACCCCGCGTTCGACCGTGTCCGCCGGGGCGGTCCGGCTCAAATTCACCGGACCGTGGAAGCCTTTCCGGACCTCCAGATTATCGCCGCTCATATGGGTGCCTGGGAAGACTGGGACGAGGCGGAGCGTCTCCTGCTCGGGAAACCCGTGTTGTTCGATGTGTCCATGGCCATCACGGAAGTGCCAGCGGAACGCGCGCGGCGTTGGCTGACGGAGCACCCAAGCGATTGCCTGCTCTACGGCAGCGATTGGCCGTGGCAGCGGCAGGAGGATGTGTTGAACTGCCTGCTGTCGCTGGGCCTCGACGACGATCTCGTCGACGCCATCCTATACCGCAACGCCGCACGTCTGCTGGGGGTCGTGTGACCCGTAGCGCTTGTGTCTACTCCGAACGCGGTCCGTACATCCCTGGGTTGGGGAAGGGTTGCGCGAAGTCGGGCCATCGCTTCAACACCGGGCTGTCGTCCGGCAGTGAATAGTCGCCGCTTTCCGAATCCTTGAAGCCCAGATTCTCAACGGTCAGATTGTCCTCGACGGTCCCGTTCTTCCTCGCGGCGTCGTGAACCGCCATGGGGCCTGACCGGCAGACCACATTGAACCGAAGCACATTGCCCTTGGGGGTGCCCGCGTTGTCGTCGACAATGCCGGGCAATTTGGGATATCGGCTCGCCCAGAGTTCGTTCTGATAGGGCACGGCGTTGAGGCGTTTCTTGTAGATGTTCTCGGCGCGGTCGCCGTCCGGCTTGAGCCACCCCAATCCGCGCGCATCCAGGCTCACGGCCTGATCGCAATCGACCA
>JAAEQP010001407.1 GCA_024231375.1 bacterium
CGGTTACTACCACGTGGTCTCGGCGTATCGGGCGCGGCTGTCGTTCGAGGAGCAGTTCCAGACCACGCGCTCGTTGTTCGCGCTCCACGACCGGCCGGCGGCGCCGGTGATGATAGTGGGGGTGGAGGCCAATTCGTACCAGGAGGCGTTGGCGCAAAGGCTGCGGTCCGAGACCATGGTCCCGGTGCGATCGATCACGCAAACCCGCGACAAACACGCGCGCGCCATGCGCATGCAGGGGCTCTTCCAAACCGGGCGGATCAAGTTCCAACGCGCGCGGCCCGACGACGACGGCGTCCGCGACCTCATCGAAGAACTGCTCGCCTTCCCCGACGCCGACCACGACGACCTCGTCGACGCGCTCGAGATCGCGATGCGGATGGCGCGGGAGGCAAGTCGTTACGGCGAACTGCCGATGAGTGATCCGGAGGTGGGGCCGTGAGGGGAAGTGGTTTCGCGCTGGTGGGATTGGGTACCCCACATAGCTTTGCTATGTGGGTGGCGCAAGCCACTGGATGCGCGAGGGCGCTATCAGGAAGGCGGCGAATACATGTTGATCAAGGTCGTGCTGGTGCATCCTGCGCCTGGCGGTACCCCCGTTTCGGGAGGCCGCATTTTTTAGATCCACGGGTGTCCACGGACGGGCCGACGGGTGTCCACGGTTGTGCCGACGGGTGTCCACG
>JAAEQP010001408.1 GCA_024231375.1 bacterium
GCGAGGGAGATGCCGCAGGATTCCTGGTCGAGGTGGAACCATGCGATGACGCGGTCGGTTAGTAGGGATTCGTCTTTCTTTTTCGTGGCCATGGTGCGATATCTCCTCTATAAGATTGGATCGGGGTGTTGCCTATTGGGGAGGCTGTCGGCTTTCTGCTGTCAGCTTTCTGCTAAAAACAAGAAGGGAATCCGGAGACCTACGGTCGGCGCGTGACCTCACTGTCACGTTGGTGGCTCGGTCTGAGACCGGCGACAACGGAGGGGTGTTGCCTATTCTGGAGGGGATGCTGACCACGGATTTCACGGATGACACTGATGGGAAAGAGGGGGAGGGATGCCGAAATCGGTCGGATCGGTCGGATTGGACTGATTGGAACATTGGGCGGCATGGACGATATGGACACCATGGACGGGGATGGGGAGGTGTCGCCGCCCTGCGGGGGCTCGTGAGAATGGAGGATGGTGATCCACGGGCTTACGCCCGTGGCTACGATCTGTCGTCCGTTGCGCGGACTGTTGGGGATAGGGGACAGCCGGAAGAGTGGCATGGAGGACTTCCAACTCAATGGGCCGGGCGCGCGAAGGGATGCGACAAGGTTGGGGCGGCGGCGCGTGGCTGTCCCGACCAGAAGAGTGAAGGCCGCACTACAAACAGAAGCCTTCCGCTATCAGCGGTCAGCTAAGAACAAGAGGGGAGATGACCGGCGAGGGCGCCGGTCCCACACCCGGAAAGAGTCCACACCTCTGGATGTGGGGAATGGAGTCCTTCGGTCGCGGTGATGGCGGTGAGCGAAGAAGGCCGGCAGATACGCCGGCCCTACCAATGAAGATGCGGGCGCGGGTCTGGTGTGCGTTTGATTGCCGAGCGAAGCAAGGTCTTCGGTAGGGGCGCGCTCCGTCGCGACCGTCTTAGAGGGCCCAATCTTTGTCTTCTTCGTCGACGATCTTCTCTTGATCGTTGATGAAGTGTTTGGGATCGGTGACGGGGGGGACGTCGGTGATGCAGGTGGCTTCGTCGGTGCCAAACATTTCGGCGTAGTCGCCGTGGAATCCGTCGCAGATGGATTTGAGGGCGCAGCCTTGGCAGACGCCGTGGTACTGGTAGCCGCAGTCGCCTTGGGCGCGGATGATGGCTTCTTTGCGGTAGAGGGCGTCTCTGCCGCGAATGGCTTCTTCGATGCGGCCGAGGATGTGTTGCAGGCCAAACTTGATGCGGCCGCGCAGGGGGTGGGCTTCATAGCTGTCGCGAAGGCCGTGGGCCGAGTACCGGCGGTAGAGTCGGCCGCCGCCTGCGCCGATGCGGAACGCGGGGACGAGTCCGCCTTCGCGCATCATTTGGGGTTGCATCATGGTCCACAACCAGCTCGCGTAATCCCATTCATGAATGTCGTAGGAGAGCTGCTGGTAGTTGTAGAAGTTCTTGCGATGGCGCGGTTCGGCGAAGCACAAAGGCAGGTAGCGCACGTTGCACTCGATGCCTGCTTCGTCGAGCATGTCCTGGGCTTTTGTGAGGGGCTCGCGGATGTCGCCATAGCGGGGTACGGTGTCGGCGACGCGTCCGCCGGTCTGTTGATCGCCGAAGGGGTTGAAGGCGATGAAGTTCATGGCGCGTGCGCCGTAGTCGATGGCTTTCTGCGCGATCTCGGGCAACAGGGGGATCACGGGTTCGGACATGGTGCAATTGAACCGGAAGGGGATCTCGAGTTCGCGCATGCGTTCGATGGATGTGATGATGGCTTCGTAGGCCCCTTCGCGGCCGACGACCTTATCGTGGATCTCGCCGATGCCATGGAGGCTGACCAGGAAATCGCGGACGCCGGCTTCCTTGTACTCCTCCAACTCGCCGGGCCGCGCGAGGCGAAGGCCGTTGGTAATAAGCGTGGGGTAGAGGCCGATGGAATCGCAATAGGTGATGAGTTCGAGGATGTCGGGATGGATCGTGGGTTCGCCACCTTGGATGTCGATGGCGGCGCAGTCGTAGAAGTCGCGAAGCACCTTGCACATGGCCTTGGCCTTGTCGAGGCGCATGAAGGCGTGTTCGGGATGCTCGGAGTCGTTGATGCGGTTGACGAAGTAGCAGAAGTAGCAGCGAAGGTTACACGTCTGCCCCATCCACATGACGGCGCGCCGGGTGACGACGCGTTTCTTGGTTTTGTATACCATGATGTCCTCTGAAAAGGTGTCCGAGCCACACGGCGCTGGGACGTGGCCTGAAGCATGGCGGATTGTTCACCGGCTCGGTCACCGCCCCGGACGAGGGCGTCAGGACATCTTCGTCTTGAGCGCTGCCAGGAATTCTTGTGCCATGCGGTTGTCGGTAGTCTTGCGGTCGTGCCAGTCCGGATAGGTCAGGAGCGTGACGCCATAGACCTGCCGCATGGTCTCGACGGATACTTTGGTGGTTTCGCTGCCCACGGCTTCCAGGGTGACGTTCAACTGGTTCCGCTGCGGCGTCAGCACCACATACTTGCGTTTCATTGGGGTGTAGGCCACGAACCGGCCGCGTTTGTCGCGGGTGTACAGTTCGAGATCCATTTCGCGCAGGACCGACTTGGCGGCCTGCCACGTGTCTTCCATGGGGGCTTTGAACGTGGCATCGTCGACCATTTGGAAGCCGGCGGTGTCGAGGGCCGCGCGCGCGCATCCGCCGCCGAGAACCACGACCAGTAATGCGCTGAGGAGCATATACTTACGGATTTTCATCGTAATGGGTATCCTTTTACGCGGATTCTAGCACAGGTTCCGGGAGGGTTCAAGCGGGTTTTCGGGGATGCCCGTACATTGGAATTGGGGACAGTGGGGCTGTTGAAAAGGTCTCGGCTCTGGCGCGTAGTTCGCGATAAGCGGGGGACAGCCACCCATTGTTGCCCTAGGAAGCGCAATAATGGGACGCAAGAGCTTGGCAGTCCCCGTTTGTCGCTTCTGTTCTGGTGGACATGTGACTTTTTCAACGGCTCCACAGTCCCGTCTCGCTCGAAGATTCGCTCGCTTGGTACAGTCCCCAATTCCAGTCCCCTATCTCGCTGAGAAGAAGGGGTCCTTCGCTTCATGGAGCAACCTCAGCAACTCGGCATGAAGATCGGTCTGCAGGTCCTTGTGGTCCGGTTTGCCAGCCAGGTTGTCCAGTTGATAGGGGTCCCGCTCGTTGTCGAACAGGTAGGTTGTGCCTCCTGCCAGGCACGCGTAGGTATGGCGTTGGGTACGCACGCCTCGGAAGATGGGTGCGGGGTGGCTGTTGCCGCCCGACGCGTTGAGCTTGGAGATGTGCATCAGCAACTGGGAGGTGGGCGGCGTGAACCGTTCACCGCGAAGCAAGGGCGCGAAGTCCTGTCCCGCGCACGTTGTGGGCGCGGGGAGGCTTGCCAGGCCGCACAGGGTCGGCATGATGTCGATGGCGCCAAAGAGGGCATCGCGTTTGCGGCCTTTGGGGAGTCCGTTGGGCCAGCGCACCAGGAAAGGCACACGGATTGACTCTTCGAAGGGCTGGCGTTTGCTGCCGATGCCGTGGGATCCGAGCATGCTGCCATGGTCGGATGTGTAGACCACAATGGTGTTGTCGGCTATGCCAAGGCGTTCCAGATGGGCGACGACGCGTCCGATTTCCTCGTCGATGGCCGACACGTGGGCGTGGTAGCCCTGGTAGTTGGGCCAATCGTTCTTGTGCCAGATGCGCGCGTTTCCTTTGGCCTCTTGGGAAGGCTTCAGATCGACGTTGGGCCGCCGCGAGAGCGATCCCTCGTCGTAGAGCGCCTTCTTGTCGGGGGGCGCGTCGGTGAAGCGGGCGTGGGGGGGATTCCACGAGACCATGATGAAGAAGGGCGCGTCTCGATGATCGTCCATGAAGGCCAGGGCCTGGTCGGTCATGAGCGTGGCATTGTAACCTTCCGGTTGAACCGGGGGGGCGTCGGCGGGGTGGTACTTGGACTTGTTGTAATGGGTGTTCGTCGCTGACCAGATGAGCGACGTATCGAAGCCGAAGGGTTCGGCGCGCAGTCCACCCAGATGCCATTTCCCGACGTAGCCGGTTCGGTAGCCTGCCCGCTTGAATACGGCGCCAAGGGAGTTCTCGTCGGCGGCCAGCGGGATATTGTTGTCGGTCACGCCTTGCTGGCAGGGCCACTGGCCCGACATGAGGATGGCGCGATAGGGCGAGCAGACGGGGTAGTTGCTGATGCAATGGGTGAACTCGACGCCATCGGCCGCCATGCGCGCCATGTTGGGCGTGTGGAGTTCGGGCATCTCGCTGATGCCCATTGACTGGTACCGGTGCTCGTCGGAGAAGAGGAAGACCACGTTGGGCGGCCGGGTGGGGTCGGGAGCCTTTGTGACGCAGCCAGCGACGGCCGCGATGCCGCCCGCGGCGGTGCCCATGAATCCGCGTCGCGATACCCGTTGATTGCGCTTGGCCGTCATTGGCGTGACCCCCCAATGGAAGACGGCGGGCGGGCCCTTGAAGGACCGCCCGCCGCGTGTTGCACTTCTAGCCGTCGGATCCTTCGGCCTGCTCTTCCTGTGGCTCGGCCGTTTCCTCGGCGGGTTTCTCGCCGAAGGCCGGGGCCTGGGCCGCCGCTTCCTGAATGTCCGCGACGGGCACTACGACGGGGATGATGTTGTCAGGTCCTCCGCCACTAAGCATGCGCATCATGCCGCCAGCGCTGCCGTCCGACTTGATGGATCGCATCACGATCACGCCGACGAACGAGCCGTCGAGCATGAACATGGGGGATCCGAGCGTTGTCTGGGTCGCCTGGCTACCGAGGATGTAGTAGGTCCTCGGTTTCTCGATGACGGACTCGACCCGCTCGATGGAGGCGGCGTACGATCGGCGCGCGACCTTGCCGAGCCGGTTCAACCCGATCAATTCGTCGAGAATGCGGGGCGCGCCCGGCGTGCTCGCGTCGATGCATGCCATGGAGTCGGCCGGTTTCTCGATGGGCCGGACGAAGGCGAGGTCGAGATCCTTGTCACGCAGCACGATTTCGGCGTCGATCTCGCTGCCGTCTTCGCGGAGGATCTTCACGTCGGTGACTTGGGCGCTCATGTCGAAATTGCCGCCCATCATACCGCCCATCATGTTCTTGATCATGGCGGTGGGATCGGTGGAACTCAACGCGAGCACCGTCAATCCCGTCGGGTCGATCACGGTTCCCGTCACTTCCGTGGGGATTTCTTCCTCGCTGCCCATCCCGGAGATCTTGATCAGGGTCTTGACCGTGACGACCGTCGATTTCTGGGCATCGAGGATCGTGCGGCCCGCCTCGGCGGCCTCGTCCGCGAAGGCCGGACCTACCAATCCCACCAACATCACACACACCAGCGCACAACGAAGACTGCTCACGCGCATCGTCTATTCCTTTCCATTGTTGGACGCGTCGTCCCACTTCGGCTCCAGTTCCAGGAAGGCCGTGTGGATCCCACGCAACACTTTGAACACGACCGCCTCGGGCTTGGCCGCTTCGACCGCATTCATTGCTTTCTCGAGACTCCCTACATCCGCAATCGCGGTTCCATCTACGTCAACCAAGAGGTCCCCGTCGTTCAGGCCGCCCAAGGCCGCCCAACCGCCGGATTTCACTTCGTGGACCAGGACGCCGCGTTGCTCCTGCTTCCACTTCTCCTCGGCCTTGTCGAAGAAGGTGATATCGCGCACCGTGAACTCGAACTGCTCGTTTTTGTACTTCTTCATCTCGCGGCTCAGGCGCGGAGTGCGGACCAGTTCGACCGCGATCGTCTTCTGCTCACCGTTCCGCTCGATCAGGATATCCACGGAATCGCCGATTCGGTACTGGCGAATCCACTCGGGCAACTGTTCGTAGTCCTCGGGGGCAGACGCCGTCATCTTTTCGCCGTCCACTTCCAGGATGAAGTCGCCTACCAGTAGACCGGCCTTCTCGGCGGTGCTTTCCTTGAACACCTGGGTGATGCGGAACCCGGTGAGGCCCTTCTGGCCCAACTGTTCCGCGATCTCGCGCGTGAGTACCTGGGTCTGAACCGGCAACCAGGCCTTTTTCACTTCGAGGCCGGGATCCTCAAGCTGTTTGATGCCCACTTCGACCACCGTGAGGTACTGTTCCGACTTGCGCTCAAGGATGACCGTCACCGGAACCGGCTCGGTGGCGCCCTCCGTCACCTGATCGGTGAACGCGCGCATATCGGCCACGCAGGTGATGGGGGTGTCGTTGGCCTGGATGAGGATGTCGCGGCGCTGCACGCTCGGTTTGGCGTCGTCGGCGGGGCCGCCGGGACGCAGAGAGGTGAGAAGCACACCGTCGGTGGTGTCGCGTTTGAGGCTCTTGGCCATGAGGAGCGAGATGTTGCGAACCGTGACGCCCCATTGTTTCATTTCGCTTTCGCGCGGCAACAGGGGCTCCCGCTCGTTCGGGGTAACCTGGAGGGCGACTTCCTTTCCGTCACGCAGCACCACAGCTTCGGACGGCTGGCCGATAGGCATGTCGGCCACAAGCTGGTTGAACTCCGGCATCTGTTCGGCGAACCGGACGTTGACGTCGCTTCCGGCGATCTTGACCAGCACGTCGCCCGCTTCCATGCCCGCCGCGGCCGCGGGGCCGTCTTTGAGTACGCTGCTGATGAGGACGCCTCGTCGCTGGGCGGCATGCTTGAGTTGGGGTTGCACGGATACACCCAACCACGCCCGTTTGATCGCGCCGTCTTTCATGAGCGTCTCGGCAACGCTCTTGGCCAAGTTGCCCGGGATTGCGCCGCCCAGGCCGATGCTAATCTCGTTGACGCCGATGATCTGACCATCCAGATTGACCAGGGGCCCGCCGGAGTTGCCGCCGAAAATCTGGGCGTCGTGACCGATCCAACGCACCAGCGCGCCCACGTCTTCGCCGTCCTGGGTCAACCCGCCCCAGCGGCTGATCCATTCGGGCATGACGAGTTCCGCGTTGCTGACGATGCCGAGGGTCACCGACTGTGAGAGGGACATGGGGCTTCCCATGGCCAAGACGGTATCGCCTACGCGCACTTTGGAGGAATCGCCGAATTCGGCGACGGGGAATTTTCGGGGAGGGTCGGGCACCAGCTTGATGACCGCAATGTCGGTGAGAGGATCGCGGCCTATGAGTTCGGCCTCGACTTCCTCTTTGTTCGAAAGGGTACACACCAAGCGCGCGGCGTGGCCGGCTACGTGGTGGTTGGTGATGACATGGCCTTCCTTGGTGATGATGGCCCCACTGCCGCTGCTTTCGTATTTCTGCTCACGGCCTTCGCTGTAGTAGGTGGACACCACCTCGACGCGGACCAGGGCGGGCTTCACTCTGGCGACAGCCTGGTCGACGGAGGCGCGTAGCGATTCCGGTATTGCTTCTTCGGCGGAGACGACCGCACAGGTCAACAACGCTCCCAATAGAACAACACTCGTCAACACGCGTTTTGCCATGGTGAGTTCCTTCTGTTCTTTCCAGGTCGCGAAAAGGGGGACAGTCCCGTCTCGCTCGGGGACTTGCTCGCTTGGTACAGTCCCCATTTTCGCTTGAAGCCGTCGCGATTATGGCCGCGCTACAGATCGCTGTCAAGCGCCCCTACTACACAAGGTATACATCAACCGCGGCGAGGTACGCGAAAGCGGGGACAGTCCCGTCTCGCTCGATGACTCGCTTGCTTGGTACAGGCCCCGCCAGAGCGGGGTCCCGTTTTCGCTGCGCCCAATTACACGAGGTATACATCAACCGCGGCGCGTCATAAAGGATATGGCGTGCTGCCTCACTCTTGATCAATGAACATTTCTTTGGCCATGATCCGTTTGGAGATGAGGGCCGCCCACTTGCGCGGAACCAACCGGGTGAAGAGGGCAGGCCAGAAGAAGGACCAGGGTCCAACGGTGGGCTTGCGGCCGAGATATCGAAGGGCCAACGCGACCACCGCCTCGGGCGTATCGGCTTTGGCCTGGGCTTGATCGGAAAGTTCCTTGCTGAGTCCGTCGGCCGTCAGGAATTCCGTCTTCGTGACTGACGGGCAGAGGGTGATCACGTCCACGCCTTTTCCGCGTACTTCCGCCCACAGCGCGTCGCCGAAGAAGAGGTCGAAGGCCTTGGTGCCGCCGTATACGGCCTGGTAGGGCGCGGGAATGGCCCCGAGTATGGAGGACACCATGATGACCGCGCCGCGGCCGCGTTCCAGCATGGGAGGCAAGAGCGCGTGGGTGAGTAGGGCCGGGGCGAGGCAGTTCACCCGAATCATGCTGGTCATTCGCGCTACGTCGCTTTCGACGAATCGGCCCGCTTGGCCGAACCCCGCGTTGTTAACCAGGATGCCCACTTGGATGTCGGCCACAGCTTGGGCGACGCGTTCCGACGCGCCTTCCGCCGCGAGATCCTGCTGGACGCACCGGGTCTTGACGCCATGCTGGGCTTCGAGTTCGGCGGCGAGTTCTTCGAGGTTGTTGAGTCGCCGGGCCACAAGCACGCAGTCCACGCCCTGTGCGGCGATGGCGCGGGCGAACTCACGGCCAATACCGGCCGACGCGCCGGTAATCAGCGCCCAGCCTCCATAAGCATTGAGGTCTTTCATGATGTCGGTTCCTGGTTGTGTCCTATACGCGGATCTTGACGACGGCTTTGCGGACGGTGGACTTCTTCTTCAGCGTGAGAGAGGGGGCGTGGGCGTCGCGGGGATAGAAGACGCTGAAGCGTCCTTGTTTCAGCACGAGTTCCGTGGCGTTGGGGATGAGGGCGTACAACTCCGCGTCCGGCTCGTAGGGATCGGTGACGGTGAGTTCGGGCTGCGGCGCCCAGAGGATCTTCTCTTCGCCCTTCAGTATGTACTGGATGTCCGTGTACTGACGGTGGGCCTCGAACTTGTGGCCTTCCAACGGTCTTGTCTCGTAGGTCTGGACCATGCAGTAGATGTTGTCGCCGTCGATGTCGTACCGGGCGTCGGCGATATCGTCGTCCATGGCTTCGAGCCAGGCGAAGGCCTTCTCCATTCGCTCGTTGCGCCAATCGTAGTCGGCCCAGTGTTCAAAAGTATCCAGTATCATGGTTCCCTCCCGGAAAGGTTGTTTCGCCCCGGCTCGTGAGTCGCGGGGTAAGGTCTCGGGTGCATTGTACGCGACGCAGGCGTTATGTGGAAGGGGCGGGAGATGGTTTTCGGCCATCGGCCTTCAGCTATCAGCCGGATCGGTCGGATCGGCCTGATCGGGCGACGCCAGCCAGCAGATCTGGCTGAAGGCTGACAGCCGACAGTTGATAGCCTCCTACTCCGCCTCCGGATCCCCATCAAGGTCGAGGTTGCCGTGGCGGATCTCGCGGTAGGCCTGTTTGAGCCATTTCCAGGCCCGTTCGGGATCGGCGCCCGGCCGGTCACACTGGTCCCAGGATACATAGTCGCGGTAGGACCATGCGCTGAGATAGTCGACGCCGGCGGCCGCATTGATCTTGGCGGCCCAGTAGGGGTCGGTCTCGCTGTCCGGGTCGAGTTTCCACGAGCAGACCCACGATTCCACGAGTTTCCCGTTCTCGCGGCCCATGTCGAGCGTTTCCTTGGCGTATTTTTCGATGAAGTCCCGCTGGGATTCCTCCTGGTGGGGTCGCCAGTAGGGGTCGACACCCAGGATGTCCAGGTCGGCGGTTTGCGCGACGGCCGCGCGGAAGTCGTAGGAGTCGCTCGTCATGACGCACGTCGACGTGATGAGATGGGTGCCGCAGGCCTTCACGTAGCCGCACAGGTCGCTGAGGAATGCGAGCATGGTCTGGTTGCGGAACGCCTCCACCGATTCCGTTAACTCGGTGGGCATATCCTCGCCGTGTTGTTCGCGGTAGAGGGTTTGGCAGTCCGGGCATCGGCACAGCCACTCGCCGTCCTCCAACTTGCCCAGATACCCGGCTAGACCGTAGCTTGGTTCATCCCAGAAGATGCCGTCGGCGCCATACTTCTCGATGAACTCGGCCACGGCGGTACGCATGAACTCGCGGACGGCCGGTTTGTTCGGACAACTCTTGGGCAGGCTTCGGCCCAGGTTGCTGATGCAATTGCATTCGGGGTGTTGCACGGTGAAGAGGCTTGGGATGGCGCCGCAGGCGAACAGGTTGCCGTAGCCCCAGAGGTCGGCCACCACGATGAGGTTAAACTCGTGAGCCATGTCGATAGCGGCTTTGACGCTCTTGGACTCGTATTCGAGATTGCCTTCGGCAAAAGGTAGATAGACTCCGTCGCACACCTCGGCGATCTCTTCGAGATCGTTCCACATGGCCTTGGGATAGGGGCTGGGATGGTAGGTGATGTTGAGTTGCGTCGTCGGTTCGTCGGTGCTCATGGGCTCTCTCCCGTGTATGGCCTCTGGTCACGAAACCTACGCAAACGGAGTCAGTTCGCAAACGCTGGCTGTAGTGTGGTTGACGACCGCCACCTGTTCAAGCTTGTCGTCAGTCGCGGGGCCGTCCCATCCGGCCGCTGCCGCGTATGGGTCCGATGCCATGCATGCGCGGATGGCGGCGCAGATTGCGTCGGTCTCATCGGCCCTGCACATAGCGATGACGCTGCCTGCTATGCCGGCGCCGGTGAGGGATGCGCCGAGGGCGCCTGCCTCGAGGGCGGCGTCGACCAGCATGTCGAGGACCGCGCTGCTCGCGCCATAGGCACCGGCACAAAGTGCCAGAGGGGTGCCACGATGCATCAGCGCCTCGATGGCGTCGTCATCCGTGCGGTACGTGTACGTGGCGCCGGTGTCTTCGATGCGCCGGTCGCCGTCGTGTCCCCGCGTCATGAGGACGCCCGCCCGTTTGAAGAGGCCCCGTTCCAACAGGTCGGGGAACAGCCGTGCTCGCTCCGACTCCGCGAGACCATACAGCAGCGGGCCACGGAGCCCGATGGTGGACGGACGCATGTCGTCCGGCACGTTGCCGAAGTACTGGTCGTAGGATGCGTCCAGGCCGGGGAGTTCGTAACGCTTTCTCAGAGCGTGGATGCTGGCCTCTTCAGGGACTTGAATCAAGAGTTTGTAGATGGCCTGGACGCCGCCCATCGATTCAAGCTTCTCGTCGGAGACATCAGAAAGGCGAAGGGCACCGGGTCCAGCAGGCGCATCGTGGTTCTGGGCGGCCATTTCCTGGCGTAGGATCTCGAGTGCCAGCGAGTAGGCGAATCGGTTCCGTGTGTACTCGACCTGTTCGGCTCCGCTTAGACTGCGCTCGGTGAGGGAATTGGCCACCACGATGCCGACGTCGCAGGGGAAGGGGATGTGCCGGGCAGACGACGTGTCGAGACCGGAAGTGCCTTCCGGCTTCAACAGTACGTTGACCGTCTCGTCCCGGCCTCCGAGGACCATGGCGGCTTGGTCTGACAGACCGCAGCGTGAGCCTGTGTACCATTCGGCATCGCGGCCCGCCACGATGAGGCGGTTGCCTTCGATGGGATTCCCCGCGAGGGTACTGAGTCCATGGACGAGGCTCACACACAAGGCAGCGGATGAACTCAGCGCTGCGCCGCGGGGGATATCGCTGCCGATCACGCCGACGGCGCCGGACCGAGGTGCATTGCCCGTGTGCCAACACGTGGCGAGTGCGGAACCTCGCACGTAGTGTTCCCAGTGTCCCCGTGTGGCGCCCACATCCGCCGTGGTAGTCGGCGACGTGATGAAGGACATCCAATCCGAGTGGTCATGCAGGCGTTGGGCCGCCTGCGCCGTATCGAAGGCGACTTCATCGAATTCGGGATCGATATTGGCCATGGTGATTTCGGGCGCTGACGTGGGAGAGATGGCAAGCACGACCTCGCGCTGATGGGTCATGAGGTTGATGTAGCCGCCGTGGGTGTCGACGTGCATGCCGCGCAGGTTGATGCGGCCGGGGCAGCGAATGATGCGGACGGGCAGGTCGCCGAAGCGGGTTATGAAGCGTTCAACGACTTGGCGGAGAAGGGTCGTGCGATCAGCGAGGGTGTCGGCGTCGGTGCCGTAGACCTGGAGCATGGTTTCGCGGAGAGGGCCGGTGGGTGTGGCCAGCGCGTGGAGCCATTTCGATGCTGTCCACAATGTGTCAGTCATCGACCCCGAGACCTCTTGGCGTGGTTGGGACGGAAATGGGGGACAGTCCCGTCTCGCTGCGCTCGTTTGGTACAGTGGAGCTGTTGAAGAAGTGGCAGTCTCCCGCGCGCAGGCCGCGATAACCTGGGGACAGCCACCCATTGTCGCCCTAAGAAGGGCAATAATGGGACGCAAGAGCTTGGCAGTCC
>JAAEQP010001409.1 GCA_024231375.1 bacterium
GCCGTGGCCATGGGCCTCTCCGCCATCAACCAGTACGTCGGGTTGAGAGATGGCGAGAACACGATCCATAACTACGTCGATTATGTCAGAAACGACTTGATGGGTATCACCCGCGAGGACGTGGTGGCCAACATTGCGCGCCACGTGGATGGGTCAGTACACCTGTTCGAGAAGTGGGGCCTGCCCATCTGGACGGACAAGGAGGGCAACTACGTCCACGAGGGTCGTTGGCAGCTGATGATCAACGGCGAGTCCTACAAGGTGATCGTCGCCGAGGCGGCCAAGAATGCGTTGGAGGAAGCAGGCGCGGAGTACTACGAGCGCGTCTTCATCACCCACCCGCTGGTGAACGACGGCAAGTGCGTGGGTGCGATCGGCTTCAGTGTCCGGGAGAACAAGATCTACGTGTTCAAGGCCAAGGCGACGATGGGCCTGATGGGCGGCGCGGTGCACGTGTTCAAGCCGCGTTCGACCGGTGAGGGCTTCGGCCGCTCCTGGTACCCGCCGTTCAACTCCGGCGCGAGCGCCTTCTTTACCATCTACGGCGGTGCCGAGATGACCTGCCAGGAGGTTCGGTTCATCCCGGTGCGCTTCAAGGACGCGTACGGTCCGGTGGGCGCATGGTTCCTGCTCTTCAAGTCGATCGCGACCAATGCCCAGGGCGAGAACTACATGCAGACCAACGCCGCGGAACTCGACAAGTGGGAACCCTACGGCAAGTTCAAGCCGCGTCCGGCAAACATCCGCAACTGGCTGATGATGCGCGACGTGATGGACGGCAAGAGCCCCATCTACATGCAGACCCACGAGGCCATCAA
>JAAEQP010001410.1 GCA_024231375.1 bacterium
ACGATTTGGCCAGTCATGTGGACGAGGCCATCAACGCGCTGCCGGAACGGCTGCGGACCCCGTTGCTGGCGCACTTCTTCGAGGGGCAGACTCACGAGGCCGTTGCGGAGAGCCTGGGCATGCCGCGTGGCACGGTGACGTACCGCATCAACCGGGGCGTGCATCTCGTGCGGCGTTCCTTGCGGCGGCGCGGCGTGATTGTCGGCGCGACGGCGTTCGCGGCCTGGATGCAGGCGCAGGCCGCCGAAGCGGCTCCGGTGGCCGTGGTCGAAGGATTAACGAAGATGGCCATTGCGGGGGGAGGCGCCGCTGTCGTGAAGGGCGCGGCCGGGGCTGGCACGGGGTTTCTGGCGCTGAAACTGGCTGCTGTGTCCGTCTCCGTGGTCGCCGCAATCTCCGCGGGTGGCTGGCTTCTGACGCAGAGCTTCACGGCGAAGTCCGTGTCGGGGATCACGCCCGGGGCGCCAACACCCGCCAACAGCACCACTAGGAGTCCGGCGGAGCCTGGCGAAACGCTTCCTCCCGGCGCCAGCGGTCCCGCGCCCAGTCTGACCCCCGCAGTCGCAACGTCGACAGCGCGTCCCGCGTCCGACGACGCCACGACTAGCGGCGCCCTCATCACGGGTCGGGTGCTCGAGGCCACGGGCGAACCGGCCACGCTGAAGGAGGATGAAGACGGGGTCCGAGAAGACTCATCGAGTCACGTGCGCTTCATGGGCCGTAGGGTAGGGAGCATTGGTATCCGAGCGGAGGCCGATGGCTCGTTTGCGTTTGAGAGGCGAAGGACAGTCGTTCCAGGAGCCAAGGGATACCTGATCGCCGACTGGGGCGACGACATCAGTTCGCCTCTCGAGGTGGAGATTCCAGAGGTGGGGTTGCATGGGGTGGAGTTGCGCCTTCAGCCAGGCGCACGGGTGTCCGGCGTATTCCAGGACCGCGACGGGAAGCCCATCGTTGGCATGAACGTGAATGCGGTTCTGCTTCCGGAGGCATACAGCGCGTCCGCTGTCACGGATGCGCAGGGGCGTTTCGAGATTGCCCCGCTACCGCCCGGCGAATACGCGATCACGGCCAGCAGCAGGGGGCTTGGCCAGGCGGAGGCACCGCGTGTCTCCTTGAGGCTGGCTGCTGGCGGCCATGCGACCGGTGTGCGGCTCGTCTACGACGCCGTGGCGTACGCCATTGCAGGCCGTGTGACCAGTGCCTCCGGCGAGGTCCTGGAGCATGTCTGCGTCTTCCTCAACAGCGTGCCGGGGGCTACGAGTCTAGCACGCACGGCCCACTGTTCGGATGAGGGCCGCTTCTCGTTCTACGTGCCTCCCGGCGTGTACACGCTCAGGATCGACAGGAGTGGCTACCTTGCGTTCCAACTGGATCGCGTGGAAGCCGGATCTGACGCCCTCCAGATTCGCCTCATGCCCGCGCGGGCCCTGACTGGTCATGTGATCCACGCGGACACGGGCGCACCCATCACCAACTACGGCTTGAGCGCGTCGGTCCCCTTCGAATCGAATGGACAGACCTTCAACTCCGGCCACGGTCCCAGTACTGTCAAGGACGAACAGGGGGCGTTCGAGATGGACATCAGCCGCGGAGGTGAGGTGACGCTGATAGCCAAGGCACCGGGATTCGAACCCGGCCACGCCGTCGTGCCCAACTTCGATCCGCAGCGCGGTGCGTCGGGCGTCACCATTCGGCTATCCCCCGGCAAGCCTCTTCGAGGACAGGTCCTGACCGCCGACGGCCGGCCCGTGCCCCAGGCGCACGTGGTAGAAGACCATGGCGCTCCCATCCATCTCGGCCACCTGAAGCACTCCGCCATCGCGGAGACGGACGAAGAGGGCCGGTTCCTGTTGAGCACGCTGCCTCCCGAAGCGGTCGACCTGGTCGTGTACTGTCCGGGGTACCCTCCAGCCACCACAACCGCGCCACGGGCCGACCGGCGCGGCGAACTTCTCATCGTTCGGCTACCCAAAGGTGGCCACATCGAGGGCACGGTCACCATCGGCGCACAACCGGTTCCGGGACAGGAGGTCCGGGCTTCCGTCCAACTCGGATCTCGACGCGGTGATTCGCGATTCTGGGGAGGCGAGTACAAGGCTTCCACCGATGCCGACGGCCGGTACCGCATCACGGGCTTGCTGGAGGGACCTTTCCGGGTCAACCTCCAGAGCGAGTTCTCGGAAAGCCGTGAAGCCGACGTGGCCGAAGGAAAGGCGACGGTCGTCGATTTTGCTCTCGTCGCTCGCGAGGCGAGCCTCCAAGGCTGTGTGTTCGAAGGAGGGAAGGCCAAGCAGGCCGGCGTTTCCTTGAGTGTCTGGGGAGAGGACGGCCAGAAACGAGGACACGGGAGCGGATCGAAACCGGACGGAACATTCCTGTTCGAGGAAGCGCCCGCCGGTCCTGCTGAAGTGTCTGCCACGCTCCAGGGCGACCCGCTACGGGTGCGCTGTGTGCCAGTCGACCTGAAACCAGGGGACTCGAATCGGGTCGATGTTCACTTCGTGGTCGGCGATGCTGTGATCGAAGGGACCGCCGCTCTGGGCGAGGTGCGTTCGGTTAGTATGTACGGGGAATGGGAAACCGCGGCCGGCGTCGAAACCCTCACATTTCGGAACATGGGGGATACCGGTGAGGGCTTCCACTACGAAGGGGTTCCGTCCGGGCGCGGCGAACTCAGGCTGAGATACAGCACCGATGCAGGCCAGTACACACGTTACCTGGCCTTGGAAACCGCGTCGGGCCGGGTGACGCAGGTAGACCTCGTGGCGGGCTCAGGCACCCTGAACGTAGGCGTTTCCGATGCCGTCGTAGGCTGGGCGATGGGATTGATGATACTCCCGTCGGATGTGGCCGTGCCCGACCTGCGCGAACTGACCATGAACGAGATTGAGCGTTTGCCCAACGTGTTCGTCAGCGACAGCCGAGGGTTGATGGACGGCGCCCTTGCGATTCCCGGGCTCGAGGCAGGGGAGTACACCGTGATCGCGTTGGGGTGGGCGGCTGTCCTCGACAGTGAGGACGAGACCATTCCGGACCTCCAGTACAAGACCGCCACGGTGAGGTTGGAGCCGGGCGCGACCGCGGAGGTGGGATTGTAGGGGCGCCCCGGGGGGCGGCGCCATCCGAACCACGCGGAACGCGTGGTTCTGGGTGCGGCTCCGTGGGGGCGTTGGCTGGGGACGGCGATGGGCGGAGTGGATGGGCGTTGATCGCAAGTACGAAGGCGGTCGACACGGAGGTCGACCCTACCACGGCTCTGGTGTTCGTCGGAGGTGCTGCGCAAAAGGGTAGCAACGTGGTAGGGGCACGCTTCCGCGTGCCCGGCCTTGTTGACAGCCGAGCGCCTCCTTGCAGGGCTATCGCACCGTAATCGCCTGGAAAATGGAGGATTGCATGAGTGCGGCCTCCCTCGTTTGCGGATAGCTCGGTCCATCCAACACATATGGGGACTATTTGGACTGCGGCATCACGATGCCGCTTTTCCCGCCCCCATCACGATGGGGGCTCTTGTCCCGGTCCGGGGCATCGTGATGCCCCGAAATCAAAGCGCCATCGTGATGGCGCACTCCAAAGTCGGACCTCGCCTTGAGTGTTCCCCGGTCTACGTTCCGGGATCGTGAAGGTCCCCGCCATCAAGTGCGATTGCCCTACGCCTCCTTGTTCGCTTGACCTGCCGGGCTCGGGGGGGCTAGGCTACGTTTCGTGATTCTCCGGCAGAATCTGCGGGGAATCCGCCAAACCGATACACAACGACTGGAGGTTGGCTGAATATGAGTGAGAACAGTGTTCCCCGCAGGGACTTTCTGAAGCAGACGGCGGCGGTTGCGGCGGGCGTAGGCGTGCTGAGCGCGATGCGTGGCGCGGACGCAGCGGAGGGGCCGTACCCGGCGCTGCCTCTGGGCGTAACGATGGGCATGCTGCCCAAGCTGCCCGACGAGGAGAAATTCGTGCTCGCCAAGCGGTGCGGACTTCAAGGCGTCGAAGGGCGCCCGATCGCCGACCACGCGGCGGCCAAGAAACAGGCTGAGGTTGCGCGGGCTGCGGGATGTCCCATTCACAGCATCTGTTTCGGCGGTTGGGACAAACCGCTGTCGCATCCCAACGAAGCTGTGCAGGCCGAGGGCGTGCACTTGCTCAAAGACGCGGTCCATTGCGCCAAGGCCATGGGCGTCGACAATATTCTGCTCGTCCCTGCCGTGGTCAATGCGGGTACGCGGTACGTCGAGGCCTATGATCGGTCGCAAGCCAACATCCGCAAGGTACTCCCGCTTGCCGAAGAGAAGAAGGTGGTCATTGCCGTCGAGAACGTGTGGAACGACTTCCTGCTGAGTCCGAGGGAATTCGCCCAATACGTCGACGAGTTTGAAAGCCCCTATCTGAAAGCCTATTTCGACACGGGCAACGTAGTGAAATACGGTTGGGCCGAAGACTGGATTCACACGCTGGGTTCGCGCATCAACCGGGTCCACCTGAAGGACTACACCCGAGGTGAAGGTGGCAAATGGCGCGATCTCCGCGAAGGTGATGTGAATTGGCCGGAAGTCCGCAAAGCGCTTGATGAAGTCGGCTACGAGGGCTTCTGCACGGCCGAGCTGCGAGGCGGCGACGAAGCCTACCTGACCGAGTTGGTGAAGACCATGACCCTCTGCGTCACGGGCCAGTAGTCGAATCGCGAGAATACGGGGAGCGTCCTGCCGAAAGGCGGGGCGCTCCCTCTGCATTTCGGAGGAGGAAACGGAGGAGAAGGGGTGTTGTGGCCTTGGGCACCAAGCCACTATGATGGGCGAAACGGGGCTCGGAACGGGAGGCATGCTGACATGGGGGACACTACGCGAGACAGACTGAGGGGCATGGTGGCGTGCGGCCGCGGACGAGGGCATGGGCTGAGGGCGAGCATGCAGCGCCTGCCTGACATCTGCTAGAGTGAGACTTGGGGCAACCGTGGCCCCGGCATGAATTGGGGCAGACTGGCCGCGGATTGAACGGATTGGCAGGAGGAGAGAGCTGTGCAGCGAGCGACGTTGAGCGGAGTGGACTGTTTCGCCGGTTTGGATTCAGAGACGCTGGCGTTGCTTGAGGACAGTATGCGCGAGGAGGAGTTTCCCGCGGGCAGCGTGGTCTGTGTGGAAGGCGAACCCGGCGAATGGATGTTCGTGGTGGCCTCGGGCGAAGTCCGTGTTGTGAAGACCATGGAGAACGAGGCGCCCATCCAGGTGGCCGTGCTCGGGCCGGGCGAGTTTGGCGGGATTCAGAGCCTCTTCGAGCGCAAGCCGCGTTCGGCTTCGCTGGTTGCCCAGAAGGACACGCGCCTGTGGACGCTCGGTCACGAAGCGTTTCGCCAAGTGCTCGAAGCGAACGGCGAGATGGCGATGGCTATGCTGTCGTTCATGAGCAAGCGGATGCGCATGGATTCCCAGAACCTGGCCATGACCCTGCGCTACGTGGAACGAACCGGACTGGTAGACGTGTACAACCGGTGTTCGCCCGAAGAACGGCTGATGCTGGACACGATCATCGCCAAGATCATGGCGGCCGATTCCCTCGACGACATCATGAACTTCCTGTTCGATGCGCTCCGGGAAAGCAGCGAGTGCAACCGGCTGAGTCTGGCGTTCTTGGAAGACGACGGCACGCGGGTCGTGTCCCACTGGGTGCGTGCGGATTACGATCCCATCCTGGTCGACAAGGGCTATGCCCTGGATCTGAAGGGGAGTTCGCTGGAAGGGTTGCTGGTCAGCGGGAAACCGCGAATCATCAACGACCTTGAAGCCTACGCCCACGAACACCCCACGCGGAAGTCGGCCGAGTTGCTCGCCGAAGAAGGCATACGGTCCAGCATGGCGTGCCCTTTGGTGGTGGACGACCGTCCCGTGGGATTCCTATTCCGCGCGGCCCGTACACGCGACGCCTACGACGAGCACCAGGTGGAACTGCACATGGCCATCGCGGAACGGCTTGGTCAGGCCGTGGAGAAGGCCTACCGCATCGAACAACTCACAGCCGCGAACCAAGGCTACTTCGAGATGTTGGGGTTCGTGAGCCATGAACTGAAGAGTCCGCTGTCGTCCATCGTGATGTGTACTGACATCCTGAAGGGCGACTACCTGGGCGACCTCGCGGACAAGCAGCGCGATCAGGTGGAGCGTATCACGGGCAAGGCGAAGTATCTGCTTGATCTGGTCGGCGAATACCTGAATCTGTCGCGGTTGGAGAGTGGGGGGCTTGCCCCCTCGTTTAAGAGCGACGTGGATTTCGAGGGGGATGTGCTACGGCCTTCGGTCGATATCGTGACGCCGCAGGCGGAAGCGAAAGGGATGACCTTGATTCAGCGCGTCGAGGGCGAGCCCGCGCAGATAGAGTGCGCGCCCGAACTGACGCAAGTGGTGATGGTGAACCTCATGTCGAACGCGGTGAAGTACGGAAACGAAGGCGGCGAGATTCGCGTAACCGTCACCCACGCCAAAGACAGCCTCGGCGTGTCCGTGTGGAACGAGGGCCCCGGATTCCCCGAGGAGGAACGGTCCAAGCTGTTCCGAAAATTCTCGCGCCTGCAAACGCCTGAGTTGCTGCAACGAAAAGGCACGGGCGTTGGACTCTACACCACTTGGCGCATCGTCCAGGTCCACAACGGCGTCATCGAAGCCAAGTCCGAACACGGGCAGTGGGCGGAGTTCTCGTTCACCATACCGCAGCCTATCGAGGGGTGAGTAGATGCCTGTCGGGGGCGCGAAACTGCGGCAGGCGTCAAGACCTCTGTTTGTGGCGTTTCTATTCAGCGTCGGCCCTCTGGTAGCAGCCGTCCTTGGGCTGACCATCGTCGGCCTTCGCCAAACGGACCTTGTCGTGGAGAGCATCGTGTTTTGGGATGTATTTGGCCCTTCGGGAATCGTCGCGGGCGGCATGACTCACGAAGGGTGGTGGGTGTTCGGCATCGGCCTTTCGGATGCGCAGGTGTTCAGCGCGCTAGGCGTGTTCGCCGTGCTCCTTGGCATCGCCTGGTACCGATTTCTTCTTCACGTGGCACTCAGACGGCGGTCGGAGCGTTCGGGCAACACTTGACGTGAAGTACGCTTTCGCCCCGACGCCACGGAATGCAATCTTGACCCGCTCGCGCTCCTTTCCTATGCTGACGCCACCACATCCGAACGGGGAGAACGTACATGGTTCATCAAGACACGATAGAACTCCGCACAGCGCTGCACGGTGAAATGCACGACATCACGTCGAAGGTGGATCGCATTGTGCGTGCTTCGGGTATCACTACAGGCACGGCGCACGTGTTCAACGTGGGTAGCACCGCGTCCATCGGCGCTATCGAGTACGAACCGGGGTTGGAGAGTGACTTGCCGCGTATGCTCGACGGCATGATTCCGCCCAGCCGCGACTACGGGCACGAGCAGACGTGGCACGACGGCAACGGCCATTCCCACCTGCAGGCGACCCTGATGGGGCCGTCGTTCACCGCGCCCGTTGCGGAAGGCGAACTTGTGCTTGGCACATGGCAGCAGATCTTCCACATCGAATGCGACGTGAAACCGCGCTCGCGGCACATCGTCGTCACCGTGATGGGGGAGTGACGGGCAGGGAAGGGCGCGTGGCTAGGTACATGCGCGCCACCTGTTCCCAACCCACCGTCGAAGAAGGATGATTCTAACCTCAGTTCTACCTTGGGTCCGGTGTGCGGAGAATGGTGCGTGCTCCCTTCGGTCGACGCACCCTACCAAGAACGGATCCGCGCTCGCGGGGACCATTCCCACTGTCTAGAACCCGTCGGCGCTGTCCTCAATGGCGGCGTAGGCCTCGGCGATCCATTCGCGGATGGCTCCAACGGCCTCGGCGACAGGTAGCGTGCCGGATTCGCCTGTGTCGCGGCGTTTCCATTCCACTTCGCCGTTCTTGAGGTTGCGTTGACCCACGATGATGCGGAAGGGCACGCCGATGAGATCGGCATCGGCGAACTGTGAACCCGGCCGTGCGTCGCGGTCGTCCAGAATGGCTTCGATGCCGGACTTCCTGCACTCGTTGTAGATCTGTTCGGCCGTGTCTTTGACGCCTTCGGCGGCGAGTTTCAACGCGTTGATGTGTACCTGCCACGGAGCGATGGTGATGGGCCACTGGGGACCGTACTTGTCGTGGCGCACTTCCATGACCGAACTCATGAGGCGTCCAACGCCAATACCATAACATCCCATGATGGGCACTTGGGATTGGCCTTGGTCGTCGTCATACTCCATGCTCATGGACTCGGTGTACCGCGTGCCGAGTTGGAAGATGTTGCCGACTTCGATGCCGCGTTTGAACACCAGCGGCTGCCCGCCATCCAGGCTGAGGTCGCCTTCCTGCACATCGCAGATATCGACCGCGTCGACGCCGGGAAGGTCGCGATCGAGATTGAAGTTGGTGTAGTGGTAGTCGATCTCGTTCGCGCCCGTGACCAGGTTGTTGGACGCAGCGACCGTCTGGTCCACGATGACGCGCCACTGGGCGGAGTCTAGCCCCATGGGCGAGGCGAAGCCGGGCTCGGACCCTGCGGCGCGGATGCGTTCTTCCGACGCAGGGATGGGTTCCGCCTGGATGACCTTGGCCAATTTGGCCTCGTTCACGTCGCGGTCGCCGCGGATAACCACGAGGACCGCTTTGCCGTCCGAGTCGTGATCGTAGAACACGGCCTTGGCCGTCTGCCGCGTTTCGACGCCCAGGAAGCCTGCGACTTCTTCGATGGTCTTGCAGTTCGGCGTATGTACCTTCTCGAGAGGCTTCGGGTCTTCGGGATACGCGGCAATCTGACCTTCGGCGACTTCCAGATTGGCCAGATAGGAGCCGTCCTCGGTGGTGACGATGGTGTCTTCGCCGACTTCGGTGAGCAACATGAACTCGTGGGCCACCTTGCCGCCCATCATGCCGGAGTCCGACTCGACCACGGCGACTTCGGGGACGCCTGCTCGCGCGAAGATGCGCTGATAGGCGCGATAGCATTCCTGGTAGTAGCGCTCCAAATCTTCCTGAGTGGTGTGGAAGGAGTAGGCGTCCTTCATGGTGAATTCGCGGACCCGGATGAGGCCGCCACGGGACCGGGGTTCATCGCGAAACTTGGTCTGAATCTGGTACACCATGAACGGAAGCTGGGCGTAACTGTTCAGTTCGTTGCGGCAGAGGTGGACGACTGCCTCTTCGTGGGTCATGCCGAGCAGCATGTCGTGGCCCGTGCGGTCCTTGAACCGGATGAGCTCGTTTCCCACGGCCTCGTACCGGCCGGACTCGTCCCACAGTTCGCGGGGAAGGGCCACCGGCATGAGCACTTCCTGACCGCCAACGCGATCCATCTCTTCGCGAATGATGTTCTCGATCTTGCGAACTATCCGAAGTCCCGGCGGCAGAAGCGAATAGATGCCGTTAGCCACTTGGCGCGCATATCCGCCGCGCAACAGGAAGGCGTGGCTCTCAAGCGCTGCTTCCGCGGGCCGTTCCTTGTACCGATTACCGACCATCTCACTCATTCGCATGACCGCAAGAACTCCTCGTTGGTGCTCGTTGACCCGCAAACAGCGGGGAAACGTGTGAAGGCACAAGGATAGCGCGGTACGCGTGGTGAAGGCAACTTGAGGCACGGGGTCCGTTGCGGGATGGCCGTGCCAGATGTAACGAAGCCAGGACTGGGGTGTACTTTGAGGCGGCAGTATATTGTTGACGCCTCTCGGGACCCCTTTTCAGGGGTTCAAAGAGGTAGAGAACGCAGAAGGAGGTGACACGTATGCTTCAGGAACTGTTGAACCTGGTGGAGACGCTGGTGAATTCGATCTTCGGCGCCATCAACAGCTTCTTCGATGCGCTTGGTATCGATGTCGACTTGGGCGAGATCGACCTGTAGCCATCGGGGTTTTGAGAACCGGCCGGCGTGGGCCATGTGCCTCACGCCGGCCGGTGCTTCTTGACCGGGACAGAGCCGGAACCGCTAGCCCGAATATCTCACAAGGCCGCGGCGAATCGCGGCAATCTGTTGGCGCAGGGCGACATGAAGCTTTGCTCAGAATACAA
>JAAEQP010001411.1 GCA_024231375.1 bacterium
GAAGTGAAGGATCTCGTTCACCCGGTGACTGTCCTGGGCAGCGAGATGCTTCGCGTTGCTCAGCATGACGGGTGGGGCTATTCCCAACTCAGAGACGCCTGCCTTCGCGTCATCCTGAACGAAGTGAAGGATCTCGTTCACCCGGCGACTGTCCTGGACAGTGAGATGCTTCGCATGCGCTCGGCATGACGGGTGGCGGGCCGAGACTACCGATACAGGCCCTTTGAGCGGTTCAAGCGAATGCGCACGAGATCGACCAGCATGCGTAACCCGTCCCTCACCGCGCGCACGCGGGTGTTGGGGTTGTTGACCCATCGGACGGGCAACTCGTCGATGCGCAGGCCGTGGTCTTGGGCGATGAGCAGCAGTTCGGCGTCGAAGCTGAACCGTTCCACCGTCTGACGCGCAAACACCACGTCGCAGGCCGCGGCCGTGAACGCTTTGAACCCGCATTGCGTGTCGATGAAAGGCGTCAGTCGGAACAACTTCAGGACCGTGTTGAACGCCCGGCCCAGGTTCTGGCGAAACCACGACTGGTGGACTTGGACATCCGAGTCGGGGAGGGACCGGGAACCGATCACCACGTCGGCGCCGTCTTCGAACCGCTCCCATAGTCGGCCTACTTCTTCAATGGGGGTAGAGGCATCGGCGTCAAAGTACACGCGGTACGCGCCCTCAGCAGCCATCATGCCGGCGCGGACAGCGTGTCCTTTTCCCCGGTTCGGCGTGTAAGCGATGATGCGAATCGCGTCCGAAATCTCTCGCACGATGGCTGCGGTGCCGTCGGTGCTTCCGTCGTCCACCACCACGATCTCGGAGTCGTAGGATTGCCGGGCAAGATAGTCGCGAACCAGGGCCAACGTCGCGGGGATACGTTCGGCCTCGTTGTACGCCGGTATGACGAGGGAAAGATGCACCTTGTCCATCTCCATCGTTCGCCGTTGCCGGTATCACAGACAAGACCGGCGCCCCGCCAAGGCGCGGCGCCGGTCTCTGCTGCGTCGTTACTTCTTGGGAAGAACCCAGGTGTTGCGGTAGCGGACGGGATTGCCGTGGTGCTGCAACATGATGGGGCCCGTGGGCGCTTCCTGGTCGCTGATGCCGCCCGCGGTCACGTTCGGGAGAACCAGATTGTCATGCACCGTGACGCCGTTGTGGACGACGGTGATGACGGCGTCCTTCACCTTCTTGCCGGCCGCGTCGAACTGGGCAGCCTGGAACTCGATGTCGTAGGTCTGCCACACGCCGGGAGGAAACACAGCATCCGTGAGCGGTACGGCAACCTTGTAGATGCCGCCGCACAGGTTCCACTGCGGTTCGGCGCCGAAGCTGTCCAACACCTGTATTTCATAGCGTCCCTGCACATACATGCCGCTGTTGCCGCGGCCCTGCGAGCCGATGCCATCGCCCGGCATGAAGGGGGTGCGGAACTCGAGGTGGTACGTTGCGCTGCCGAACTCCTGCTTGGTTCTCAAGTTGGGACTGGATACCTGCATGGCGCCCTCTTCGACCATGGCCCATTTCTCCGGCATGGCAATCCAGGAGTCCAGATTCGATCCGTCCAGTAGAACGACGGCACCTTCCGGCGGCTTCTTGTCGAAGGTCGGAGACTTCGCGTCGATCTTGGTGACCTTGAACTGGGAGGCCCGCCCCTTACCGTCGAACTTGCCCTCAAAGGTCTTGGCGTTGGCATCCAGCACGGCGGTCACTTCGACCTTTCCGCCCTTGTCCTTCAAGTCCACGGTGCCCGTGAATTCGCCCTTGCCTTCCTTGTCGATCCGGCCTCCCACATAGACGCGGGGGGTTTCCGCGTCAAAGGGGAACACGGCGCGGAATTTTCCCTTGTCCTGCGCAACCATCTGGACCGTCAAGTCCTGTCCCTTGCGCGCGCCGGACGAGAAGGAGCCCTTGTAGATACCTTGGGTGTCGATGTCGGCGGCGAATGCCGTTCCGACGGCGACGGACAACAGAAGCCCCATAAACAGTATGCGTTTCATCGGTGAATCTCCCTGATTGATCACGGCGGCGCTCCCGTTTCACACGTCGAGAAGGTACGCCGGTACGCGTATCGGCACATGGTACGCACCGGGGGGCTGGAAAAGCAACCGTACCGCAGCGCCACATCACAGGGCTGATGCAAGGACAGGCCGCAAAACGGAGTTGGTGGCGTCGGCCCTACTCGTCCTTCTCCGGCGGGTAGTTGATTTCGAGGTGCAGTTCTTCGAGTTGCTTGGGCGTAGCCTCGCCCGGCGCGCCCATCATCAGGTCCTCGGCCCGCTGGTTGAACGGGAAGGCGATGACCTCGCGGATGTTGGGCTCGTCGGCCAGCAGCATGACGATGCGGTCGAAGCCGGGCGCGATGCCTCCGTGAGGCGGCGCGCCGTAGTGGAACGCGTTCCACAGGGCCGGGAACTTCGACTTGACGGTGTCTTCGTCGTATCCCGCGATCTGGAAGGCCTTCAGCATGACGTCGGGCCGATGATTACGGATAGCGCCAGACGACAACTCGACGCCGTTGCAGACGATATCGTACTGGTAGGCGAGAATGTCGAGGGGGTCCTTGGTTTCGAGTGCTTCGAGTCCGCCCTGAGGCATGGAGAAGGGGTTGTGGGAGAACTCCACCTTCTTCTCGTCTTCGTTCCACTCGAACATGGGGAAATCCACGATCCAACAGAAGGCGGCGAGATTCGGGTCGATGAGGTCCAGTGCCTCGGCGAGGTACACGCGCACTTTGCCGAGGAGCGTGTTGGTTTCGGACCGGTCGCCCGCGCCGAAGAACAGGGCATCGCCTTCTTCAGCGCCCATGCGCTCGATGAGGCCGGCCCGTTCGCCTTCGCTGAGGAACTTCACGATGGGGCCCTTCATCTCGCCGTCGCGCATGGCGATCCACGCCAGCCCTTTGGCGCCTTCGGATTTTGCGAAGGCCTCTGCGTCGTCAAAGAACTTTCGGGGTTTCCCGGCGACGCCCTTGGCGTTGATGACCTTCACCGCGCCACCGGACTTCACGGCGCCGCTGAACACCTTGAATTCGGATTCGCCGAACAGGTCGCTCGCATCGATCATTTCCATGCCGTAGCGCAGGTCCGGTTTGTCGGTGCCGAATCGTTCCATGGCCTCGCGGTACGGGAGGTGCGGGAAGGGTTCCTGCTGAATCGTGCGGTTCGACAGTTCCTTGAAGAGCCGGCTCATGAGGGTTTCGACTTCGCCGAACACGTCTTCCTGGGTCACATACGACATCTCGATGTCGATCTGGTAGAACTCGCCCGGGCTACGGTCGGCGCGCGAATCTTCGTCGCGGAAGCAGGGAGCGATTTGGAAGTACTTGTCGAATCCCGACACCATCAGCAACTGCTTGAACTGCTGCGGCGCTTGCGGGAGGGCGTAGAACTGGCCCGGATACAGGCGGCTGGGGACCAGATAGTCGCGCGCGCCTTCGGGGGACGAACTGGTCAGGATGGGCGTGTGATACTCGATAAATCCACGGTCGATCATGTGGGCGCGCACGAGTTGCGCCGCTTTCGACCGCAGGAGAATGTTGTTGTGCAGCCGTTCGCGGCGAAGGTCGAGGAACCGGTGCTGAAGCCGGATTTCTTCGGCGTAGTCCTGGTCCTGGTTCACCGGGAAGGGGATGAGGTCCGCGGCCGATTCAACGTGGAACGACTCGGCAACGACCTCGATCTCGCCCGTGTCCATGTTGGCGTTGACGGTCTCGTCGGTCCGGGCAACAACGGTGCCTGTGACAATGATCACGCTTTCCACGCGAACGTGCTCGGCATCGGCGAAAAAGGGCTGATCGGGATTGATGACGATCTGGGTGAGCCCGTAGTGATCGCGCAGGTCGATGAAGATGACCCCGCCATGATCGCGCTTGCGGTGAATCCAGCCGGACAGCCGGACCTCCGTACCCACGTCGCTCTTCCGGATCTCGTTGCAAGTCTTGGTTCTAAAAGGATGCATTTTGGTTCGTTTCACCCCTCATTATGGGAAAGCGTGATTGGCGTGCTAAGTCCGAAATATTAGTATTTTCAGGGGCTTGAAGTCAAATTCTCGAATTCGCGCAGGATACGCGCGTGGGCGAGAAGCGAAGCGCATCATGGCCATGCAAAGGAGGCCGCCGATGCTCGGCGCAACGCCCGCCGCCACCGTGTGCTGCGTGTCAGGCAAATAGTGATGCCTCGTCAGAGAAGGCTGCCCCCAATAATGGGTTGCCGATTGTTCAGATGGACGCCCTTCGCAGGACTGGTTGTCGCGTTCGGACACGACAGCAGCACCGAGTAATACGCGCCCGTGTCCGCAAACGTCACCGTGAACGCCTTGTCGCCGTCCATCGTCACCGTCACCGGGACAGAAGTCGGGCAAGGCCACCTCAATAAAGGGTTACTGGGGGGCTGTTGAAAGACTCAACCACACCTGGACCTCCAACAACGGCGGACCAACGTTCTGTTCCTCATCGTGTGCGAGGGACGTCTGAAACCACCTGAGAAACGGAGCGAAAGAGCGGGACTGACCCCAGCGAGCGCAGCGAGACGGGTCTGTCC
>JAAEQP010001412.1 GCA_024231375.1 bacterium
ATCATCGCCTTCGATAATTCCGAATTGGAGCTGCGTCCCGGCACCAGCGTCGATGTCCGCGTCATCACCGACGAACACGCCAACGCCCTGGCCGTTCCGGAACGGTCCACCTTCCGTTACGAAGGGTCGTGGGCCGTGTTCGTGGTCCGCGACGGCCACGCCCACCTCACCCCGGTCGAGGTCGGCCTCAAGAACGACGACTGGGCCGAAATCGCCTCCGGCCTGTCCGAAGGCGACACCGTCGTCAGCGAACCCGGTAACGACCTCGAAGACGGCGTCCGCGTGGAAGTGTTGGGGGACTGAAGTACGCCTACTCCGGCAACCCTTCGTCGAGGCTGTCGAGGAAGAGCGCCCAGGACGAACAGATGGGCCATTTGCCGGGGTATTCGATGAACTCCACGTGTCCGTCCATGTACAGGACGTTGCCGCCTACGGGCCGGTGATCGAAGCCCGCTTTCGCGGAGGCGATTCCGCGCGCAACGGGCGGGTCTACTTTCTCGTGTAGGACCACGATATCTGCATCGGCCGTAGCAGTCGCGGCCGGGTTGCCGATGTCCGTGATGAAGAACCGCTCAATGCCCTCACGGAGCCGGTACATGGCACCCGTGTAATATGCGACATCAGCGCCGCGCTCACCATTCACGTGAACAGGAACGCAACGAAGGTAAGGCGGCGTGACACATGTGACTTCACGGCGGTACACATCAACGACAGGAGGCTCGGCTACCAAGTCGTCCACCATCTTGGTGAATTGCGCCGCGAATGAAGGATTGAGCCACGCGAAACTGGTGTCGGTCGTGTTCACGTCCGCGGGATTCATCAGGTAGTACCCGGGGTAAATGACCCGGGAGTAGTAAAGGTACGACACGGGCTCCATCAGGCACGGACAGATAGGCTGGTCCGCCCGACCCTGGCAATGCCACAGGTTCTCCTCCAGCACCTCGGTTCCGTCGGAGTCCGCTGGACACACCATCACCGAGACATCCTTGAGATACTCAGGATAGATCTGGCTTCCTTCCGGACTGAAGAGCAGTTCCGGCTTGTCCAAGTGCTGATCGCAGTTCGACCCGCCACGCTTCCGCACGGTGGGAAGCAATTCCCCCTTGG
>JAAEQP010001413.1 GCA_024231375.1 bacterium
CCCCTACCACGTGACCGCCCGTTTCACGGAGTATCTGCAACGGAAGCGAGACGCTCTCCTACCGATGCTTCTCGGTCTTGAGAATGGGGTGGGTGCGCCAGGTGGCGTTCTCGCCGAGGCGGTACTGCTTGCCCGCGTGGCCGGAGTGTTCGTCGCCGTATACGGCGCGGACGGTACCTGTCGCGAATACCAGGAGGGTGGCCCACAGGGCGACACCGGCGGCGAGCGCTTTGGCGAAGGACAGGCCATAGCGCGGGTCGGGATCGCCAGGAGGCGACACGGGGTTCGGCGGGCAGGTCAGGAGCAGTACCGTGGCTACGATGGCGTTGAAGAATATCGTTCCTTCAGTCAGCACGCGACCTTCCGTGAACGCGGGCAAGGCGCGTTCGACGTTGCCGATGACCATGGCCCACAGGAGGACCAGGTAGATGAGTTGACCGCGACCGAGACCGGTCGCGGGCACGATCGCCACACCTTTGCGCAGGTGTTGGCGCGCGATGAGGATGAACGCCACGGCCAACAACAGGTACATGACGCCGAACCATCCGACGGGCGTCAGCTTGAAGAGATCCATGTCCGCCAGTCCGGGCAACCGGCCCAGCCAGGGAATCGCCCACTGGTCCACGACCGTTTCCTTCGTTCCGTCCGGCAACGTCACCTCGTGCCGCCAACCCAACTGTTCGACCCAACTGAAGGCGTTCTTCTGCAGGTTCAGGAAACTCACGCCCACGATGGCGAAGAAGGCCGCGAAGGCTTCCGTCCACCGCCGGGGCAACGGACGCTCAGGCGTGTGTTCGGGGTCGTTGAGCGGCTTCACGCGCCACGCGATGAACCCTATCGCTATGACGACGGCCAAGCCGTTCACGAACCCATAGCTCTGCTCGAGAAAGCTGTGCCAGTTCTGGTCCCGCCACGGTTGCCACAGGGCCACCTTGTCGGCGAACGCGGCGCTTTCGGGGTCCAGGCCGTGGGCGGTGAGCATGCCGGGGTTGCCCGGCGCGATCATCATCAGTTTCAGCCATTGCATCCCAGAGAAACCGACGCCGCCGATGAACCCGCACACCAGCGATGCGTAGGCCACGGGCTTCAGGCCGTTGCGGAACATATAGATCATCATCCCCACGAACACGCCCGTGATACCGGCCCAGTCGTCGGCGCGGGGCGGCGTCATCCGAATCCCGAGGATCACGGGGAAGATGAAGAACGATACGATCCATCCCACGGCCATGTGGGCGATCAAGGAGGAGCCGTCCCGGAACCTGCCGAAGAACGCGAAATACACCGCCAACCCCACAATGAGACCGCCCATCCATCCGAGATGGTGAGGGATGTCTTCAAAGAATTGGGGCCAGTTCGTCATGAGATTGTCGGCCGGGTGAAGCGTGGTGTCGCCCAGCGACCGGGTGAGGGTTGCCCCAATCGTGGAAGCCATTCCCAATGCGCCGAGGGCCTTTTGGGTGAGGAATCCAACGAGCGCGCCTCCACCGGCGAGCACACCCACCAACGGCAGACTGAGTACTCCGGGTAGACCCCACCGCATTGTCTTGTCACGTAGCCGGTCCCACAAGTCGAATGCACACGCTGCGGCGAGGGCCGTCCACGCCTGAATCCAGTCGGCGTCGAACCAGTAGAAAGGGCTCTTGTGCCGTTGCCATGAATCGTCGGCCTCGACTGCCTGCTCCCAGATGTTCGTCTCCCACCAGGTCTCCAGCCAGGGCTCCAGGAACACGCGCACTGTCCAGAATGCAAAGAGCCACATGAGGGGACGGAAGAATCGTGTCAGCCGTTCGCGGTCCGCCACGGCGGGGAACGCCGTGCCCGCGCCGCCGAGCGCCGCCCAGAGAAACCCGATCCAGAGCAGTCCCGCGAACCCGTAGATCTGCGACGGCAGATGACCCGAGTGGGTGTACGAGACGACCTGCATATACGAGATCGACCCGCCGAATCCCCATCCGAGTGCGCCGAACATGGCGAAGTAGGCCACACGCCGCCGCCAATCCTCGCGGCCCGAGAACAGGCACACCGCGACCGCCGTCAAACAGCCGGGAAGCATGGCGCCGTATTCGTGGCCGAAGTTGCCGCGGATGCCCCAACCGATGGCGAGGGACAGGGCAGCCAGCAACACACTGGATAGGCGGAACAGAGGGGTTGACGGAATGACCGACATCGTTGTCTCCTTCGCGAATGGCACGGGCCGAGCATGGGTTCAGGATGGGTGTGCCGCGTTCAGGGTTATAGCGTAGGGTGCGTTCGGAAGACAAACCTGAGAGAGGAATGAGCATGGATGGGGAGGATGAGATGGGCGTGGGGGGGCCTGTGCCACGGGTCCCCAGAGATCGGCACTGGGGCAAGAGATTCTTCACTTCGTTCAGAATGGCGGGCGGGCCCGTTCCGAGGACATGACGCTCTATTGCCGTGGCCGTTCAAGGCTCAGGAGCTACACCTTCGTCGGCAATTGAGTATTGTGTCCCCGGAATGGGTATACTCGCAGTCACTATGGCGGCATCAGGGAAGACTGAGCGGAAGCGTGGCTTGAGCCTTGCGGACACGGTGCGATTCATCGCGTCGATGAGTGCGTTTGTGGTGTTCATCGAACTGGTCAAGGCGCACCGGTCCTCGCTGTGGGCGGGCACGTGGTCGCTTCGGTTGGACGGTATTGCGGCAGGCTACGCGGTCTACTTCGGTGTGGCGACGGTTCTTTCATTGGCGCTTCTGGCGTGCCTCAAACGGTTCATTTGCAAACCCCTTCGCCGTGCCTACGCCCTCGTGCCGGGGGCGGTGATGCTGGGGCTATGGCTTGTCGTTGCCGCGTGCGCGGATGAAATCCGATTGGCCACGGTGCTCTTCGTTGTGATGGTGCTGGGGGCGGCGACGGTGGCATCACTGGGTGGGCCGTGGCTGCGTCGGACGGTCACAAACCTGGGGATTGCGGCGTTTTGCGGTGTTTTGATGCTTGTCGTCGCCGACGGCCGGTTCTATCTCTCGGCGGACCGGCCGAACGTTATAACACTATGGGCCTTTGGTGTGTGGGCAGGCGTGTTCGCGCTTGCGTCATTGGCCAGAACAAGAAATGCCGCGAAACACATGCCGGCCGCTATCGCGGTTGCGGGCGTGGTGATCGCGTCTGGTCTGATGCGGAGTCATTCGGACTCAGGAGCTGACGACCCTTCGCTGCTCCTCATCACGGCCGATGCGGCCCGCGCGGATTGGACGGACTGGGCGGTTCTCGAGAACACGGGCGACCCGGAAGCCAACTTCGGACTCGGCACACGTCCCGCGGTTCGATACGAGCGCTGCTACAGCCTCGCTCCGTGGACCCTGCCGTCCATGATCGGCATGTTCACGTCGCAGTATCCCGCCAGCATTTCGCCCGGCGCCGATGAAGCGCAATACATGGCGGAGTTGGAGCGATACGGCGTGGACGAGGGAGCGGTCCTGCTCGCCGAGTTGCTGAAGGAACGCGGGTATGTGACGGGGGCGTGCGTGGCCAACGGACTGCTCTACGACCCGGACGGCCTGTTGCGCGGATTCGATCATACGCGGCTCTACAGCTACCGCACCCACGTGCGGAGAGGACTCTTAGACAACCTGCCCATCTTGCAGGATTCCCTGATGCGCGTGTTTCCCGGCGTCGTGGACAAGCGGCCCGCCGATACCACGGCGGCGGTTACAGCGTACGCGGACCGGTTTCTGAGCCGATACCGGGGCCGACCGTTCTTCTTGTGGTTGCACTACATGGACCCGCACGGGCCCTACGCGCCGCCTGAGCGATACCAGCCTGATGACGGTGGCCCGCCGGTGTTCTGTCCCGCCGACCCCTATTGGGATGCGCCACCCACCGACGCGAATGGCGACATCATCGTGCCCGAGTCGGAACGCGCCCACATTGCGGCACTGTATCGGGGCGAGATCCAGTACGTCCATGAGGCCATCGACGGACTCTTGGACAAGCACTTCGGCGAACACGGCGCTGGGTGGCCCTACATCTGTATCACGTCGGATCATGGCGAGGAATTCTGGGACCATGGTCGCCAAGGGCACGGACAGTCGCTGTACGACGAGCTCGTTCAAGTGCCGTTGGCAATCACAGGACCGGACATCGCTCCACGCAGCATCCATAGACCCGTTTCAGGTTTGGATGTGATACCGACGTTGGCAGGCCTGGTGGGCCTTTCTCCGCAGGACGCCTGGCGGGGGCGGGCGCTGCAGGAAGCGTTGCGCGACGAACTTGTCCCGGTGCCAGCCGAATCGTGTTTCGCACAGGCCACGAATCCGATAGTGACACGCCATCCCCTACAGATGATCGTGGGTATCGACTGCAAACTCATACGCGAACTCGGGACGAATCGCATCGAACTCTACGGGGTCGCGGTCGGCGCTCTGCTGGACGAACAAGAGAACACAGCCGAGAAGGAGCCGCGAACGGTCGATGCGCTGCTGGGCGTACTCGACGAGTGGTCCAACTCGTTTCCCGCCACCTTCGAGGAGCGGGGCGACGGTACCGAGTCGACGCAGCCAGACTCCGATGTAATTCAACGCCTGCGCGGCGCGGGGTATCTGTAGACAAGCGACTACTGTGGAGGTGAAGGATGGGACACTCGCTCATGATGCGACTTCTGACGGGCGCCGTGGCTGGCGCGCTATGCCACGCTGGTGTGGGCGCGGAAAGCCTGAAGGGCGGCGCGCCGACGCCGGAACAGATCGCGTGGCACGAGATGGAAATCGAGATGTTCCTGTGTCTCGACCCGTGCACGTGGCAGGGGCGCGAGTACGACGACCACTCGACGCCGTTGAGTGATATCAACCCCGCCCAACTCGACACGGACCAATGGTGTGAAGTGGCGCAGTCCTTTGGCGCGAAACAGATTCTGTTCGTCGCCAAGCACACCGGCGGCTTCTGCTGGTGGCAGACGGATACCAGCGACTACAGCATCAAGAACACGCCGTACAAGGACGGCAAGGGCGATGTGTTGGGCGAGTTGGCCGAGAGTTGCCGCAAGTTTGGGCTGAAACTGGGCGTCTACATCTATCCCGGAGACGACCAGTGGGGCGCCAAGATCGGGAGTGGGGGACGTACCGAGGACCCGGCCAAGCAGGACGCCTATGCGAAGGTGCTGCGGCAACAGTGGACCGAGGTGTTGACGCGCTACGGCGATGTGGCCGAAATCTGGTTCGACGGAAGCTGCGTCATCGAACTCGGCGACATCATCGAGAAACACGCGCCCAAGGCCATGGTCTTCCAGGGGCCCCACGCGACCCTTCGTTGGCCCGGCACCGAGAGCGGCATGGTCCCCTATCCGACGTGGCAGACAGTCTCAAGAGCGGACGCCGACACCGGCGTGTCGACGGGCAAGCACAGCGACCCTGGCGGCGATGTGTGGCTGCCTATGGAAATGGACACGACGCTGCTGGACCACAAGTGGTTCTGGGCCCCCGACACCGACCGCATGATGAAGCCCCTCGACAAACTGATGACCATCTATTACCAATCCGCTGGCCGAGGATGTGTTTTGCTGCTGAATTCCACACCCGATACCAGCGGACGGATTCCCGAGTCCCACGTCCGGCACTACCAGAAGTTTGGTGCGGCGATCCAGCGTATCTACGAGAACCAGAAGGGCGAGGCATCCGGAACGGGAAGGACGCTGGAACTCCAGTTCGCGCAGCCCACGTCCGTCAATCACGTTGTGGTCATGGAAGACATCCGCAACGGCCACACCGTCCGCGCCTACGAGGTCGACGGCCTCGTTCAAGGCACGTGGAAGAAGCTGATCGACGGGCTGTCTGTCGGCTACAAGAAGATCGATGTCATCGATACCGTCAACCTGGAAGCCGTGCGTCTCCGTGTGACCGATGCCGTGGACGAGCCGATCATCGCCTCCCTTGCCGCCTACGAGGCCCTGGAGATGGGTGAGGTGGCCGCCGACGGCGCGGGCCCCAAAGACTGGCATGAAATCGGGGGATGGTCTCACGCCGAGTTGATTGGCGAATGGCAGACGGTAGACGTCGATCTAACGCCCTTCATCAAGACACCCGGACTATACGAGGTCGAATTGCGCCAGGCAGATGGTGGACCTACGGTGGAAGTCCAACGCGTGGTGGTTGTCGTCGCGGGGACCGAGGCAGATCGCCTGATCACGAAGCTGGACCGGGGCATGGCGTGGCTCATCCGACGCACCGACCAGGTCACCCCCGACGAACGAGGCCGGACTGTCCTCCGGATCGTCGCCCGGTTCACTGGGGATGGCGAGCGGGAAGACCGTCTCTACGTTCGGGAAACGCAGTGACGACGCTCGTGCGGCAAGCCGCCCGTATTCCCGCGTTCGTGGCGCTCGAAACCGTCGAAATCGGTTGACTCGCCTTGGCTGCCTCCCTATAATGATGCGCTTCAAGCGACCCGCACGCGGCCGCTAGAACGACGCACGGGACATCAACGGCGGCCGGGCTATTCTGCGGACCGGCCGGACCGGGCCACAGATACCCGTATACGCGCGCAAACCTGCGAGGGGACTATGAATTCCATAGACCGCATTTCGGAAGGGCTATCTTTCGACGACGTATTGCTTCAACCGGCGCGTTCCGACGTGCTCCCGCGCGACGTGTCCCTGACCACCCGGCTTACCCGGAATCTGTCCATCAATATTCCCCTTGTCAGCGCGGCCATGGACACCGTCACCGAGGCGCGGCTTGCAATCGCCATCGCCCAGGAAGGCGGAATCGGGATCATCCACAAGAACTTGCCCATCGACGAACAGGCCTCCGAGGTCGATCGGGTCAAGCGGTCGCAGGCGGGCATTATCTCGGCCCCCTTTACGCTCCATCCGCACAACAGTGTGCAAGACGCCGAAGATCTCATGGCGCGGTACCACGTGTCCGGCGTCCCCATTACGGACGAAAAGGGCATTCTCGTCGGTATCCTCACCAATCGCGACCTGCGGTTCCACGAAGACTATTCCGCGACCATCGAATCGGTGATGACCAAAGAGGGGCTTGTAACGGTTCCGCCCGGCACCACACTGGATGAAGCCAAAGAACTCCTGCACAAGCACCGCATCGAGAAGCTTCCCATCGTCGAGGGCGATGGGCGCCTCGCTGGTCTGATCACCATCAAAGACATCATCAAGGCGCGGGACTTCCCCATCCGTTGCCGTGACCAGCATGGCCGTCTCCGGGTAGGCGCGGCCCTTGGCGTCGGCGACGGCGAATTGGACCGGGCCAAAGCCATGATTGACGCCCAGGCCGACGTGCTCGTGGTCGATACGGCCCACGGTCACACGCAGCTTGTACTGGATACCATCAGTGCCGTTAAGGGAGCCTATCCTGATGTGGATCTCATCGGCGGCAACGTGGTCACCAAGGAAGGCGCTCGCGACCTCATTGAGGCCGGCGTCGATGCCATCAAAGTCGGAGTGGGGCCTGGATCCATCTGCACCACGCGCGTCGTGGCCGGTGCAGGGATGCCCCAGTTGACGGCCGTTATGAACGTGGCGGAAGTCGCCCGTGAAGCCGGCATCCCCGTCATCGCCGACGGCGGCATCCGGTACTCCGGCGACATCGTCAAAGCCATCGCCGCAGGGGCCGACAGCGTCATGCTCGGCGGCCTGTTCGCGGGAACCGAAGAGAGTCCCGGCGAGACTGTCCTCTACGAAGGCCGCACCTACAAAGTCTACCGCGGCATGGGGTCGGTGAAAGCCATGGAACGGGGCAGCAAGACCCGCTATATGCAGTTTGAAGACAATCCGGCCAAGTTCGTGCCGGAAGGCGTCGAAGGCCGCATTCCCTTCCGGGGATCGCTTGCGAATTACGTGCACCAGTTGGCGGGTGGCGTTCGGTCCGGTATGGGGTATTGCGGATGCCACAACGTGGAAGAGCTCCAGACCGACTCCCGGTTCGTGCGCGTCACGTCCGCCGGCATCCGGGAAAGCCATCCCCACGACGTCACCATCACCGAGGAACCCCCTAACTACCAGTTGTTGAGGTAATCCATGGAAGCTGCGGGTAAACCCATCATTGTCCTCGATTTCGGCGCCCAGTACAGCAAGCTCATTGCGCGGCGCGTACGCGAAGCCAACGTATTCAGCCTCATCCTGCCCTTTGATATCCCCGTGGACGTGATCCGATCGCACGACCCGGCAGGCATCATCTTCAGCGGCGGCCCGGCCAGCGTCCACGCGGACGGCGCCCCCATGCCCGACCCCGCGGTGTTCGATCTCGGCGTACCGATTCTCGGCATCTGCTATGGCGTTCAGCTATTCGCCCAGATGCTTGGCGGCAAGGTCGAACGGCCCGAGAAGCGGGAGTACGGTATTGCCCACGTCGAGCACTCGGACGGCGGAAGCCTGTTCGACGGCGTCGACGCGCGTACCCAGGTCTGGATGAGTCACGGCGATGCCATTTCGAAACTGCCTGAAGGGTTTGAAGCGCTCGCCCACACGGAAAACTGTCCCTACGCCGCTATCGCCAATGTCGACGCCCAGATCTACGGTGTGCAGTTCCACCCTGAGGTCGTCCACACGCCCCAGGGCACTCAGATCCTGTCCAACTTCGTCCATGGCATCTGCGGGTGTGGCCGCGAATGGACCATGGGGTCGTTCATCGAGAACGCTATCGCCGACATTCAGGCTCAGGTTGGTGATGGGCGTGTCGTGTGCGGACTCAGTGGCGGAGTCGATTCCAGCGTGGCGGCCATGCTCATCCACCGCGCCATCGGCGACCGGCTCACGTGCGTATTCGTGAACAACGGCCTGTTGCGCAAAGGCGAACAAGAGCTTGTGCAGAGCGTTTTCCGCGACAACTTTCACATCGACCTGCGCTACGTCGACGCTGAGGACCGGTTCCTGACCGCCCTCGCCGGCGTGGAAGACCCGGAAAAGAAACGCAAGATCATCGGCCGCTTGTTCATCGATGTGTTTGACGAAGAGGCCCACGATCTCGGCCAGGTGGATTTCCTCGCCCAAGGCACCCTGTATCCCGACGTCATCGAGAGCGTGTCGGCCACGGGCGGCCCCTCGGTCACCATCAAGAGCCACCACAACGTCGGCGGTCTGCCCGAGCACATGAAACTGAAGCTCATCGAGCCGCTCCGCGAGTTGTTCAAAGACGAGGTGCGCGCGGTCGGTCACGAACTGGGCCTGCCCGACGAGATCGTCATGCGGCATCCTTTCCCGGGTCCCGGCCTGGGCGT
This sequence comes from bacterium, assembly GCA_024231375.1. The sequence continues at coordinate 9,185 of JAAEQP010001413.1, forward strand.
GCGATGCATCGGCGACCTCACCAAGGAACGTCTCGACACCTTGCGCGAAGCGGACGAGATCTTCATCGACGAGATCAAAGAGGCCGACCTATACGGCGACATCTGGCAGGCCCTCGTCTGCTTGCTGCCCGTGCGGAGCGTCGGTGTGCAAGGCGACGAACGGACCTACGAGGAAGTGTGCAGTCTCCGCGCCGTCACCAGCGAAGACGCCATGACCGCCGACTGGTTCCGGTTCCCGCCGGACGTGCTGCAGCGCGTGGCCAACCGCATCTGCAATGAGGTCAAACACATCAACCGGGTTCTCTACGACGTTACTTCGAAGCCTCCCGGCACCATTGAGTGGGAGTAGGGGCGCTTCGTAAGAGACGGTAGCCTCTTGGTTTAGGGCCTGGCGGTCAGTGCCATTTGACGTGTGCCCGAATTCGTGGTACTAATGATAAGTGAATGTTCCGAGCGCAATCATGGAGGATTGATGCATGGATGCAGTTTCCGCTGTAGGAACCAGCGCGGCCGAGTTTCAGGCCAAATACCAAGTCGCCGTTCTCGCCAAGCAGATCAATGTCACTAAAGACATGGGCGACATGGCCTTAAAGCTCATCGAATCCGCCGGAATCGGCGATCCCGCCGTCGGCAACCGGGTGAACATCTCGGTCTGACCGTGCTCCCAACCAATCACCGCCCCGTGGATCTCAACCGCGGGGCGGTTTTGTTGTGTGTGCGCCTGCCATTCCTGCTCTTGACACAATTCACAGGGCGGGATATGCTGCATTCACGGATGGGCTCCCATGTCCAGGCGCTGGGATACTCTGCTCGTCTCTTGGGGAGGAGAAGGTGCAAGACGGGATCCAACACTGTAGTCCGATAGGCGCAACGCAACCGCGGTTGCTGTGTCGAGATCTGTCCTGCCTCTTCAAATCCGCCCCCGAATCCAGGGGCAAGGAACAACCTCTCGGAGACCCCCGGCTGCGCATCCGTGGTGACGTCAAGCATGCTTCCTTAGAGGGGTGCCGTGTGTCTTGAGGGAGGGGCCAACATAATAGGGTGGGGAGAAGTTTGATGATTGTGTTCAGGAAATCGAGCCGTGTTCTTCCTCTCGTGGCCGTGTTGGTGTTCGCTGGCGAGGCGGTGGCATTGCCGGACACGCCGGACGTTCTCGTGCCGCAGGCCAACAGCGCCGTCGTCGCCATGGCCCGATCGGGCGACACCGTGTACGTGGGAGGAAGCTTCACCCAGATAGGCGGCGTAGCGCGCAACTACCTTGCGGCGTTCGACGCCACCACCGGCATCGTGGATCCAGCCTGGAATCCGAACCCCAGCAGCAGTGTCGTGGCTCTTGCGGTGTCGGGCGGCAAGGTCTACATGGGCGGTGGTTTCACGACGGTAAACGGCGGGGCAACGGCCCGCAACCGGCTGGCGGCCTTCAATCTGGCCGACGGAACCAGCGCAGCCACGCCCGATCCCGCTTGGGACCCAAACATGGATGCCCAAGTCTCAGGCATTGTGGTATCAGGATCCAAGGTCTACGTGGGCGGTAGTTTCACGACGGTGAACGGCGGAGCAACGACGCGGAACCGGTTGGCGGCCTTCAACCCGGCCGACGGGACCAGCGCGGCCACGCCCGACCCCGCCTGGGACCCAGATATGAACAACCCTGTCGCGGGCCACGCCCTTGTGGTGTCGGGCGGCAAGGTCTATGCCGGCGGCACCTTCACGGCGGTGAGCGGCGGCGCGACCACGCGCAACTACTTGGCAGCCTTCAACCTGGCTGACGGGACCAGCGCAGCCACGCCCGACCCCGCCTGGGATCCGAACATGAACCTCATCGTCACGTCCCTTGCGGTGTCCGGTGGCCAAGTCTACGTGGGCGGCGCTTTCACGGCGGCGAACGGCGGCGCGACCACACGGAGGTATCTGGCAGCCTTCAACCTAGCCGATGGCACTAGCGCCGCCACGCCTGATGCAGTCTGGGACCCCAACGTGGGCGATGTGGTTACCGCCCTTACGGTGTTCGACGGCAAGGTCTACGCGGGAGGCAATTTCGTCACGGTGAACGGAGGAGCAACGACGCGGAACCGGTTGGCGGCCTTCAACCCGGCCGATGGTTCCAGCGCTGCGATTGCCGAGGCCTGGAACCCGAACGCCAACCTGCCTGTTCTCGAACTCGCGGAGTCGGGTTCCGACGGCATCCTGGTCGGCGGCTACTTCACGACGGTCGGCGGTAGCGCGCGGACCTACCTGGCCGGGTTCAGCGAGCCCCCAGCATTGCCGCTGAGTTGGATCCCGGCGGCCGCAGTCATGGTTGTGCTGGCTTTGTTCGTAGTCGTGCGCCGCAAGGCCCGGTCGGCCCGGCCTGAAGCCTGATGAGCTTCTGAACACGTATGGCTAGTCGCATGGCCACGTGTCGCCCGAACCCAGTTCCGGCGACACGTGGCGCCGTTCTTGGAGGCACACTCCCGCGTCTCCGTTGACACCCCGCCAGCCGACGGACTAGACTCGCGTGGTTTCTCAGGAAAGGCGTGTCTCGCATCATGAAGAAACCCCAAGCCATCCTCTTCGACATGGGCGGCGTGCTTCAGGACGCCTCGGACTCCTATACCCTCGAGTCGTTTCCCCTGTCATTTCCGGACGGCCTGTCCGAAGAGGCCCCCGTCGAGTGGTTCGTGGGCATGTCGGTGGCGTGTCTTGAACCGTTCCTTGCGCTAGTGCCACCCCGTCCCGCGATGGATTTCTCGCCCATCGTGGGCGATTGGCTCGCCCGGCGCGGCATCGAGCCCTCGCCGGACGCCATTGCCCACTGGTTGGGCGTGATGGAGCAATGGGAAGCGCGTCCCATCTATCCCCATGTGAAATCGACGCTTGAAACGCTGCACGCACGCGGTTACCGGCTCGGGGTCGTGTCCAACACCATGAACGCCGCCAGCTACCTGCGTGGCCATTTCCGCGAAGCCGGTATCCGCGACTTCTTCGAAGTCACGGTGTTCTCGCCGGAAGTGGGCGTGAACAAGCCCGATCCCGCCATATTCCATCAGGCACTCGACGCCATGGGCGTGGAACCGGCGCAGGCGTGGTACGTGGGCGACAAACCGCAGCGCGACATCTGCGGCGCCCACCGGGCGGGCATGACGGCCGTGCTGGTCGACAGCGCCCACACAGACCGCATCAACGACGGACCCGAGTACGTGCCCGATTATTCGATTCGCGACATCGCGGCTCTGCCCGCCCTACTCGACGAACTGTTCGCGGCTGAAGTGGGGGAGACGCCATGACCCGGCGCCGGGAAGAAGAGAAGCGCCGCCGCCAACGTACGGGTGGCGGTGTTGAGCGCCCCGCCGACTGCATCGGGACGTGCATTACGTGCATCCCCGATTGTCCGGTACACGAAGAAGAGCGAAAGAGACGACGCGAGGCCGAGGGTAAGGGGGGAGATGAGGCCCCGGCGGTCGGCGACGGCTGACGCGTCTTAGAGCACCTTGACCAATTCTGTAGCCGCATCTGCTGGTTGCGGCGTCGGCTGACCGCGTCACGAAACCTCGCCGTGGCTCTGCCACGCCTGCGTTCTCGTTCCTTGCCTGCCTCGTCCTAACTGGCGCAGCTACGGCCACACAATTACTCAAAGCGCTCTAGAAGGGCGAATCCGTGATGCGTCCGGCTTCGGCCGGAATCTGAATCAGGAAGCGCGCGCCTCCTGCCTCACGATTGGCGTAGCTCACCTTGCCGTGGTGCGCGGCCACGATGCGATGTACGATCGTCAGGCCGAGACCCGTGCCGGCTTCCTTCTTCGTGAAGAACGGCGAGAACAGGTCTTCCCCGTCGTTTAGATGGATGCCCGGTCCGTTGTCGAGGATCTCGTACTCCACGAATCCGTCGTCCAAGTGGACCAGCACTTCCACGAACCCGCCGGGATCCAACGCGTCGATCCCGTTGTTCACGATATTCACCACCGCTTGGGCAAGCCGCTCCGGATCGGCCCTGAACGCGGGCACATCGTCGTCGCATGTCGTGGACACTGTGACCTGTTTCTTTTCGGCCCTGCGGTGGCAGAGCTGCAGAGCCCGCTCTACAACGTCGCGGGGATGACACTCGTGCGGCTTCAACTCGAAAGGCCGGGCCAGTCCCAGGAACTGCGATATGGACCGTTCAAGATGCTTCGTTTCCTCGAAGATGGCTTTGACTTTCCTCTCCAGATCCTCCTGTCCTTCGAGCTTTCGCATCAGCAGCTCGGACATTCCGCTGATCACGCTCAAGGGGTTCCGGAGTTCATGCACCACGCCCGCGGTCAGTTCACCGAGGGAAGCCAGTTGCCGGTTGAGTTCCGCGGCCCGTTCCAACTGACGGCGCTCCGTCATGTCGATGAAGAGGAAGATGACGCCGTTGAAGGGTTCGGGACCTTCGAGAAGCGAGGCCGAAAGACCGATTTCCTGTTTCGTGCCGTCCGGAAGGGGGACGTAGATCTCGCGACGGCTCACGGTCTCGCCAGACTGTCGGACTTCTTCGAACACCTGGGCCATCGGCGCGAGGGCTCCTACATCGCCAACGCGTCGTCCCGGTTGCAGGTCGGCCTCCGTCGCGTGCAGATGGTCGGCCGCGGCTCGGTTCGATGTGAGGATCGCACCTTCCCCGTCCACGGCGACAATCCCACTGGTCAGGCTGTTGATGATCTGCTGGCCGTAGCCTTCCATCCCAAACGCCCTCCCCCGGCGTTGCGGCGTCAGCACCGTTTCCGGATGGCCTGTGCCAGCGCCGCGAAATCATCCAGCGTCAATGTCTGCGGCCGGCGTCCCGGGTCGATGCCCGTCTCCTCGAAGGCGGCGAGCACCGCGTCCGCGGGAGCCCCGAATGCCGACCGCGTCAGCGAATTCCTGAGCGTCTTCCTGCGCTGCCCGAAGGCGGCGCGGATCATGCGAAACAGGAATCCTCTGTCAACGTCAGGATACAGCGGCTCGCCTCGTCCGCGCAACCGTACAATGCAACTGTCCACCTTGGGTTGTGGCCGGAAACACGTGCGGGGTACGCGATGGACGATATCCACCTGTCCGTGATACTGGGAGGCAATGGAGAGCATGCCGTAGTCGTGGGCGCCCACGCTGGCCACCATCCGCAACGCCACCTCTTCCTGCACCATCACCACCACACGCGACACGGGCAGTTCGCCTTCCCAGAAATGAAACAGAATCGGCGTCGTGATGTAGTACGGAAGGTTCGCCACGATCTTCAGCTTCGTACACCCCGGCAGGAACTCGTCCACCAGCTTCTGCACGCTGTGGTTCAACACGTCGCCCCGGAACAGGGCCACGTTCTCCTTTTCAGCGAACTGATCTTCCAGGCAGGGCATGAAGGCACGGTCGATCTCAATGGACAACAACCGTCCTGCCTGCTGGCACAGGCGGGTGGTCAATGCTCCCAGTCCGGCGCCCACCTCGATCACGTCGTCCTCGGCCGTCAACCCCGCCGAATCGACCATGATCCGGTTGATGTTGTCGTCCAGGAGCAGATTCTGCCCGAGCGACTTCTTGAACGAGATGCCGTATTGTTTGACGAGGTCCCGCAGAGCCATCATGTTTCTCCCATGACCGTCTTGAGCTTAGACCGGAACAGCAGGAACGTCAAGCCGCCGGCCGCGCCCAGAAGCCCTGTGACGAAGAACGGCATCGGCAACCCGGCCAGCGCCACCAACCGTCCACTCGCCATGGCGCCGAGAAAGATGGCCGTGGTCCGAACCGCGTACACGAACCCGAAATTGCCGCCCACCCGGTGTCTGGGGAACGTGACCGCCACGAATAGGGTGATGTAGCAATTCAGCGTGCCGTCCGCGATGGTGTGCAACGTACGCACGCCCAGTACTTCCGGTAGATTGTCGCAGAAACCCGTCACCGCATGGAAACCGCCGCTGAACACCATGGCCAGCATCATGGCCGTCAGCATCTTTTTGTGCCGGTCGAACACACGTCCCGCCACGAATGCCACGATCGCGATCAGAATGCCCGAGTAGGCAAACACCACGCCTACGCCCCATTGCGACATGCCGCATTGTTCGCGCAGGAAGGTTGGGTAGATCGCTTGCTCCGAGCCAAAGTGCAGCGAGTACAACAGAATAATGGCCGTGGCCAACGCACCCCGCTTTGA
>JAAEQP010001414.1 GCA_024231375.1 bacterium
CAACATCGGCCAGACCACGATTGGCCCCGGGTCCATTCTCGACGGCACGGGCGCGATTAACGAGAAATCCATCGAGAACATCTTGGCCACGCTCGACCGGGCCGCCGAAGCCAATGTGGCCGTGGACCTTCTTCTGTCGCCGCACGACTGGCCGGGCTGGGCAAACGAGCAGCATCCCGAAATAGCGAAGAAACGCATCTTTCCATATTTCAACTACCGGCTGGACCACCCGATCGCCCAGGAGATTCTCGAAGAATACTGGAGCATCCTCATTCCACGAATCGCGGACCATCCCGCCCTGTTCAGTTACTGCCTGTTTAACGAACCGCGGTACACGGACTACTCGGAGTTCTCCCTCGCCAAGTTCCACGACTGGCTACGCGCGAAGCACGGCGACGTGGCGCGATTGAACAAGCGGCACAGCGCCGATTACGCCTCGTTCGAGGACGTGCCCATCCCCTCCGACAACACGGATCGCGCGCTATGGTACGACTGGTGCCGGTTCAACCAGAACCGGTTCAGCGATGTCCACCAGTGGATGATCAAGACGATTCGCGCGCTCGACCCGGACAC
>JAAEQP010001415.1 GCA_024231375.1 bacterium
ACTGAAGAAGAAAGAGAACCCTTGCCAAACCTCAGATTAGTCAAAACCGACTCCGACGGGAACGCTTCCCCAGAGGCCCCGATGCCGCTGTCCGAATTGCAGCGGGAGGTCGAGCGCCGTCTCGCATCGGGGGACAATGGGGCCACGGAGGCCGTGGACCTCGTACTCGAACACGCCGTGCAACGCAAGGCGAGCGATGTCCATTTCGAGCCGTGGGACGACTGCCTTTCGGTTCGCTACCGCATCGATGGCATGCTTCACGACAGCGTGCGCATTCCCAAAAAGTACCAGGACAAGGTCATTGCGCGCATCAAGATTCTGGCCAAAATCGCCGTATACCACAAGGACCAGCCCCGTGATGGGCGCATCGAATGCGACGCGACGACCTGCGCCAAACCCATGCGCGTATCGACGTTGCCGACAGTCTACGGCGAGAAAACCGTTGTGCGCATCCTGGATTCCGATGACAGCCTGTATTCGCTGAACGCCCTCGGCTTTCAAGCCGACACGACGGCTGCTTTGCGAAGCACACTGTTGCGTCCCCAGGGTACGCTGTTGCTCACGGGGCCGAGTTCGAGCGGCAAGACGACGAGCATCTACGCCTTGCTCCGCGAACTGGTCGCGTCCAGAAAGCCCGCCCCGCACATGGTCACCATCGAAGACCCTGTCGAATACCGGCTGGGCAACATCGCTCAGACCGAAGTGAATGCGGTGAACGGTTACACCTTCGAATCGGCCCTGCGCGCCGTGCTCAGACAAGACCCCGAAGTGATCATGCTGGGGGAAATCCGTGATCCGGAAACCGCCCGCTCGGCGATCCAGGCGGGCCTCACGGGGCATTTGGTGATCAGCACTATCCACAGCGGTACCGCCGCGGGCGTATTCACACGGCTGCTTGAGATGGGCGTCGAACCCTACCTCGTGGCTTCGTCGGTCACGGGTGTGCTCGCTCAACGCCTCGTGCGGCAGGTCTGTCCGCAGTGTAGCGAGCCGTACGAACCGGAAGCTGCTTTGCTGGAAGGATTCGGCTTAGACGGGGACAGTAACAGTTTATTTGCCGACATCCCGCCTGAGACGGGCAAGAACATCCCCCGGCGCTCCGCGCCACCCCCTTCAAAGGGGGATTCAGATAATCCGTTACTGTCCCCATTTAAGCGCGGCGCGGGCTGCGACGCCTGCCAGGGCATCGGCTATGTCGGACGCCGGGCCATCGCAGAGATGTTGACCGTGGACGAGTGCATCGCGGAGCAGATATTGAACCGGCCCCGGACCCGCGTACTTCACGACACGGCCTGTGCGGCGGGCATGCGGTCCCTCGCCGACGACGGGCTTCTCCACGTGCGTGCTGGTGAGACGACTCTCGAAGAACTCCGCCGGGTGATTCCCCCTTCCGCAAGGGAGGGAACGTCGGGATGATGGCGCGTGACAGAATAGAGGGCGACAGACTTGCGACGGCAGTAGGGACAGACCCGTCCCGAGGCTTCGCCTCTCCTAG
>JAAEQP010001416.1 GCA_024231375.1 bacterium
AGGAGGAGATGATGGATCGTCAATTGCACTTGCGCAGCATGACCTTGGTTGCAGCATTCATGATGGTTGCGCTGCTCTCTGCCGTGTACGCGCAGGCGGTGCCACAGGAAAAGTCCCCCGCCAATCCCCACGCGGTGCCGAACCCACTCCTCATCAAGGTCCCCTTCACGTTCTCCGGACTACGCATGGAGAACACGCCCGTCATCTTCCAGGGGCGCCCGCTGCTGGTGCAGAACTACCGTTCCGGCGAGGTGAAGGTGGACGGGTATTATCTCTTCATTGAGGACCTGCGAGACGGCACCGAAGTCGCCCGGTTCGGCGAGACCTTCTCCTTCGTGAGCGCCTTCGTGAACGGCGACGAACTCAATGTCTTCGCCACCGAGAACACGGACGACGACTGGACCCACGACATCTATCGGTTCTGGTCGACGGACTTGAAGAACTGGAACAAGGAACTTGTCATCAAGCGCCGCGAGGGCGAGCACCTCTTCAACGCCTCTGTCTGCCGCGATCCTGAGGGCTATCTTATGGCGTTCGAATCGCACGTTCCCGTCAAATGGTGTTTTCGCTTCGCCCGCTCGAAGGACCTCGCGAACTGGCAGGAAGTCGAAGGCATCGAGTTCGCCGACCTCGCCGAGCAAACGGCCTGCGCCAATCCCTGTATCCGCTATTTCGAACCCTATTACTATTGCATCTACGGCGGATGGCGCTGGAAAGGCCCCGGCACGTGGTATGAGTACGAGCTGGACACGACGAAGTACGTGACGTTCCTCGCGCGCTCCAAAGATCTCGCAACGTGGGAACTGAGCCCCACCAAGTACCCCATGCTCGACCCCTCCCCCGGCGAAGGCATCAACAACACCGACGCCGACATCTTCGAGTTCGAAGACAACACGTACCTCTACTACGCCACCGGCAACCAACAGGAGTGGGCCAACATTCGTGTTGTCATGCACCCCGGGCCGATGAAGGAATTCTTGGAGAGCTACTTCCCGGACCGGGCTCCTATGATCACGTTCGATGCGACAGAGGGCAAGTTCATCTATCCCAGCAAGGAGGCTCCGCGCGTCCAAGGTTTCCATGGGGAAGTCACAGAACTGGGAATCTTGCCGTCTTCCGACCCGTCCGACGTGTCAGGCAAGTCCGACATCGACCTCGTAGCCATGTCCCGCTGGGCGCTCCGTGCCTTGGAGAAGAACCCGCGCCCCAATCTCGACTATGAATGCCGTTTCAGCATGAACCTCCTGCGCTATCCCCCCGGACCCGGCCCAGACGACCACGACCCCATCACCGCCGGCGA
>JAAEQP010001417.1 GCA_024231375.1 bacterium
CTGTCTAACTAAGCTTACTGCGCAGATCGATCTCTCCTCCGTGGGCCGGAAGGGGTACGCGGGGCTGCACTCACAACGCAGACGCTATAGCAGATTGAGTTTTAGTGCGATTGCCCTGGCGCGGTCAACTCGAAGCACTGAATTTCCAAGCTACCCAGTCCCCGTGAAGTGTGCCACGTTCAAGCGTAGCTTGAGCGTGTCCGGCGTGCATGCCCAACGCCTCTACAATCCTCCAGAACTCCGACCAACGAGTTAGTCGGTGGCACTCGTGATTCGGGAAGCGTCCGAACGCCGACGCATATCTCCGCGCCGCCTGTTTGACAGGTTCCGTAGCCGTAGGATACGCTGGGCCAAGAACACAGCACGGGGAGATGAACGCATGAAGCGCAAGGTATTAGTAACGGCGATTGCACTGATGGGCATGGTTCTCGCGGGATGTGGAACCCTCAGCCGGCAACCTCAGATGCGGGACGCCGTACTCGCTCGTCCCGATGTGGCGGTGCGTGACGCTAACGGTGAGACCAAGGCGGACGTGAGCGGTGTCCTCAAGCCCGGGGATAGCGGCGTGTTGACGGTTCGCGTGGAAGATCGCCACCGGATCGTGTCGCGTGTCGTCGGTGTGGTACGTGAAGACACACGCATCAAGTTCGTGCTGAAGGACGACGGCGTGGGTGCGGACGAAATGCCCGGAGACGGGATCTGGTCGCTCCAGGTCGATGTGCCGTTCCTTGCCCCTCCCGGCGAATACACGCTTGAATTGGCCGCGCAGCGCTCGAACGGCGAGAACGTCCGTGTGAAGACGGAAGAGGGCGTCGTGCCGCTTCAGACGACCTGCCGGTTCGTCATCGAGTACCCCGACCAGAAATCCTGAGGCCATCTGCTATGTTGGTGTTGCTCTTGGCCGCGGCCGTCGCCGCGCCCGATGTTGTTTTTCTTTCGGTCGATACCCTCCGCGCCGATCGGCTGGGGTGCTATGGGTATGATCGTGATACCTCGCCGAATCTGGATGCCTTCGCCGAGGAGGCTCTCGTCTTCGAGGATTGCGTGTGCGAGGTGCCCCTGACATTGCCTTCCTTCGGGTCCATGCTGTCGTCGCGCTTTCCGCGAATGACTGGCACC
>JAAEQP010001418.1 GCA_024231375.1 bacterium
GGGCGGCAGGTCACTGCTCCCCGGGAAGTGGTGACAGATTCCCCCCGTCATTCTGAACGAAGTGAAGTATCTCATTCCCCAGAAGACCCATCCCGACCGGGTGTGGGACCGGCGCCCTCGCCGGTCATCCTCCACGGGATAGCGCCCCCGTCTTGCGGCGACCGGACGATGCGGGCGCAAACGCCCTACACCACGTTCCGCTCTTCCTCCACAGCGGCATCGAAGGTCTGCATCGCGGCGGCGAGGTCGGGGGTGTCGGGTTTGAAGACGGCCGATGTGCCGAGCACGAAGATCTCGGCGCCGTGGTTCGCCAGCATGGCGGCGTTGCGCACGTTGATGTTGCCGTCCACCTCGATGCGGGTCCGCAGTTCACGGTAGGCGATGTTCTCTCGCATGATGCGGACCCGGTCGAAGGCGCTGGCGATTATCTTCTGTCCCGCATAGCCGGGATCCACGGTCATCATAAGCACGCGGTCTGCGTTCTCAAGCAGGTAATCGAGTTTGGTCAGCGGCGTGCCGGGGTTGATGGCGATGCCGGGTGACGCGCCTGCGTCGCGGATGGACGCCAGGGTCCGGTGGGCGTGGACGCAGGTCTCGACGTGGACCGTGATGCTGTCGCACCCGGCCTCGACGAACCGTTCGATGTACTTGTCCGGCTGCGAAATCATGAGGTGGCCGTTGCACGGCAGGTTGGAGACGCGTTTCACCGCCTTGATGAAATCGAACCCGAGCGTGAAATTGGGTACGAACAGGCCGTCCATGATGTCGAAATGCAATTCATGGCACCCGCCCGCTTCCAAGGCCGCAAGGTCATCCTCCAACCGCGCCAGGTTCGCACACATCACCGACGCCGAATAGGTCAATCCACTCACCGGATAGAGTCTCCTGCTACTTGTTCAGCCGTGCCCCATACGAATCCGCGACAGGATACCGCCTCCCACGAGTGCGTGCAAGGTGGGGGATTGCTCAACGCAGAGTTCCGGAACGCGCCGGGGAGCCAAGAGAAGGGGATGAGGAGATTGTTGGAGATTGGGGGATGCTGTGCGGGAAGTCGCTGGGCACGTCCAATCCGGACACCCACAAGCTGCGCTTGAAGGCGGCACACATGATGGGAGGCCCCCTGACCGAGTGTGCCGTCCCGCGCGGTCACTCCGCGCCCAGAAACCGCACGAACCAATCGCAACCGGCTTGGTAGTCCTTGGCGGTGTGGTCGTGGGTGGCTTCGGCGGTGTCGAGAAGAAGGAGGCGGAGGCGTTCGGGGTGGTCGGTGTAGAAGGGTTTGAGCTTGTCGTGAAAGGTCTCCATGCCCTCGTAGGGCATGGCGGGATCGCGGCGGTTGTGGACGAGCAGCACGGCCTTGGGCGCGATGTGCGGCAGGGTATGGATGGGGTCGTAGTCCTTGATGCGTTGGCGAAGGTCGGGTGCCTTGTCCATGAATGCGGTGAGGGCCTCGTCGGACAGACCTTTCCGGCGGGACGTCTCGAGAAAGTCGGCACCGCCCGCCCATGACACCGCCGCGCCGAGCCGGGGTTCGCGGCCCGCGGCCATGAGCGATACGATTGCGCCGCCGGACCGGCCGGCAACTCCGACCCGCGTGGCATCGGCGTCGTCGCGTGTTTCCAGGTAGTCGATGATGGCGGAGACGTCATCGGCCGTTTCGGCGTACCCGCGGATGAGCGCGTCGAACATGTTGTCCTGCACCATCTGGTTGAACTCGGGTTTGTACCGTTCGCCCGCCCACCACGCGTCGATGGACAGCACCAGGAAGCCCTTTTCGGCGAGGATGTAGGGCACGTCGTGCAACCACCATTCGAACCACACTTCCTTGGTCTGTGGCCGACCCGAGGTGGAAGCGACATCGATGATGGCCCCGCCGTGGATTAGGATGACGACAGGCTTGTGCGCGTCGGCGTGTTTGTCGGCGAACAGCATGCAGGTGGGAATATCGCGATCGGTGATGCGTTCCGTTTGCAGCGTGAATCCGTCGCGGGGTTTCACTTCCGGCGGCGCGTCTCCGTAGGGGCCAGCCGAAACACAGACCAACAGGATGGGTAGCAGCAGGGCGTTCATAGGGCGCTCTTCTCCTTCAATCCGTCAAGTGTGGGAGATGACCGGCGGGGGTGCCGGTCCCACAGCTGCCCGTCCGGACCCCTTCCCCAAAGACGCTCAACGACCCCGCCACCATCTCTTGAGAAGGTGCCTGTGCTGCCGCGAATGGCAGATGGGCAATGCTGCGAAGGGTAGGTAGAACAGGATGGTCATGATCGCGGCCAATGAGGCGACCAACTCTTCGGACGGGGGTAGCATGGTGACGATGCCGCCCGCCCATGCGAAGAAGGCGGCGTGGAGGGCCGCAACGATGGGCAGTGAACAGACCGCGAGACCAAACGCGCGGCGTCGCACGAGGCCGTGTGTCAGCGCGTACCACCATGCGCCCACCACGGCGACGAGGCATATGGCTGCCGATACGGCACATGCGACAAGCAGTTCAACGCCACGGCCAGGCCCCGTACCCAGGACAAGCAGTCCGAGCCCACCGAGAAGCACGAGGATTCCGAAGGCGAAGTAGCCGAACAGAAGGAGCCCGCCAAGCCAATACAGCGTCCACACGAACGCGAACATACCCGCGCAGGCCGCGAGGCCCCATCCGACCAGCACCAGAGGGGGCAGATGGCGCGCGCTTTCGGGGGTCAGCAGCAACCAGTCACCGGATTTGCCTTCGGCCCAGGCCCATACGGCAAGGATTGCCGCGACGAAAACCAGGGCAAGTGCGCCCATAGCGATACTGCGCGCCGAAGCCTGCATGCGATACGCGGCCATGGCGGGGCCGTCCATAGGCCGGACATCGACGAGCGTCATGGAACCGGCGACACGGTCCTGATGTCGGACAGCAAGGGCGGCGAGTCCGGCGCAGATGCCCGAAGTAGGTACGGCAAACCACATGGCGTGGATGACGGCGAGGGAAAGCGTGGGGAGGTCTGGAAAGCCATCGGGATTGTCGAAGAGGACGCCGAAATACCGCGCCACTCCACCGAACGCGGTGAGACAGAACGCGAAGGCAACCACCATTCCGGGAAAGAGTCGTCCCGTGCGGCGAAGCTCGTACCACACGTGGGCCTGCCCTGGCGAGGCAAACGCGGTCTTTGGCGCGACACCCCAGTCGTAGAGGTCGTCGATCCATTTCGCGGCGATCTTCAGATCGCCCACGCGCTCCTTGCGTGCCGCCCAGGCGACACCGGCCGCGCAGGCCCCCGAGAGGGCCACGGCCGCGGCGGTCAGCAATGGCGGGTAGCGTATGTCGATACCCTTCATGAACGCCAGCATCGTTGCGCATAGAAGCGGGAGAATCGGAACGGCCAGCGCCAGCACCAGCGGGTGAAAGGGACTCTTGCACCGGGCCATGAGCAGGAAGAAGGCATAGGCCAGTTCGGCGCTGGTGAAGATAAGGACCGCGTGCCCGAAATCTCTGACGCCGCCCGCGAGCGACGCGAGTATCAGAGCCAACAGGGCAAAGGCGCCCAACACGACGGCGCCATAGCCTGCATGGACCAGGGTGATGGCGCCTGTCCGCATGGGAAGGCGGAACAGGTGGGAGGGGAATCCGCCTTCCATGCGGTTCACTTCGAACCGCGTCATCTGCATCAGGCCGATCAAGGCGCAGAAGAGAAACACGGAGCCCAGTTTGAGCCCCTCGTCGACATCGTTCAGAACCATGCAGGGCGCGGCGCACGCCAGCAGCAGCCCGCAGGCAAGGAACACGCCCCAGCGCGTCTGTCGCCATCGTTCCCACAACAACGCATGTACGGGTGACCGCATGTACGGACCTCCTCTAACCGTGGCGCCGGCGATGCAGCAGCAACGGCGTCAAGAACAACGGGAACGCGGGCAACAGGGCAAGGCCGCTGACCAGGAACAGTGTAGCGAGGCCCCCAGGGAGCAGTGTCCGTGCCTCCACAAGAGCCACGCCTCCAATTCCCGCCAGTGGCAGCAGCGCCATCAAGGCGGCAATACCGGCTGTAGCACGTCGTGAGATCGCTCTGCGACGCCGCGTCATCCAAAGCGTCCAGACGCCCGCTCCGCCAATCACTACGGCAAAAAGTGCCACGGCCAGGTCAAGGGCCTGACCGCGCCGAAGGAAGGGCATCAGCTCCAGTGTGTCGGCCACTACGACGAGGGCTGGGACCATAAGCAGCGCACCTATGACGACGAGCGGCTGCGAGTAACACGTCCACATCGCCAGAGCGGCGAAGACCACGGCCGCCAGGGGCGGAGCCCACGCGGGATACGGTTCGTTTCCCCAGTGCCAGAAGGCCAGATCCGAGAGCGATTCGACGTCGCCCATTGCGTAGGCGGTTGCGGTGAAGAAGACCGCGCCCAGTATCAGTATGGCGAGCGACATGCCCGTCGCACGCAGGTTCGCGCGCAGGCATGCCCACGCGAGTGAGCGCGTCTGGGCGGGCCGGGCCAAGTGGAATGTGCCAATGCCGGACTGACGCGCCCGTTTGTTCAAGGCGATGCGGATCAGTCCGGCTAGGAGCGCCATGATCGGCGGCGTCGTCGTGAACAGGCTTGGCAGAAGCCCCATGCGCCCCGGTGCGCGATGATACAGAAACTCCGACATCAACTCCCGTGGCAAGATCTGCAGGAAGAGTACCATGACCAGGATGAGCAGCGGCAGCAGGTAGGCATGGCGGCGGTATTCGTACCAAGCGTGTGCCTCGACCGGGGAACCGAACAGACTCGACCGGGCGCGGGCCAATGAGATTCTGGACAGGCGTTCCTGGAGCCGGGTCCAGCCGCCACGCCGGTCGAAGGATACCGCGGCCACGGCCACGCCGTATGGGCCGATGAGACCGAGTGTGTAGCCCACAACGGCCCACGCGGGGGACGAGTCGCTTGCCTCCAGGAAGGGGAACAGTATCAGACCGGCCACTGCCGCGCCTAAGGGCGCGAGGACGATAGCCGCCACCGTGTTGAGCCCGCCAACGGTCCAGAACCACGCTTGCAGCACGCCGAACACGACGGCCACCCCCAAGGCGAAGAGGGCAGACGCCTTGATCAACCCCGTGAAGACCGTCATGAAGTCACTGGCCGTGGCCACCTCATCCGGTCGTGTTACCCAGAAGAAGACCAGGGAGAATGCGAAGCACAGGACCACGGTGTACGCGGCCAGAACCGCCATTCCGTAGCCCATCATCGATGCGACCGCGGTGCGCGTACGCATAGGGGTTCGGTACAGACGGCGCGGGAATCCGAGCCGGAGCGTTCCGCCTTCCCCCATGCCAAGCATCAGCATCGCGATGAGGCCCAGGGACGCAAGCATCAGCGTGAGGACGCCAACGGTCGAGAGGCTCGACACGCCCTCCCCTATCCGCATCATTATGAGGCCCATGGCCGACGCCGCGGAGGCCCCGGCGATGACCCACCGGGTCCGCATCCAACGTTCCCACAGTAGCGCTTGAACGGGCGAGTGCATGGGCTACTCCTCCCTCAGCGCGGCGCGGTCGACGCCGACATGGGCCACGAAGATATCCTCCAACGTGGGCGCGGCGTCTTCCACGATCTCTGCGCCCAAGGCCTGCACCGCGGCCGCTACGTCGTTGGATTTGCCGTTGCATACCACGGTCCATTCGCGGCCGGCACCGTTGCACGATAGGGCGCCCGGCACCTTCGGCGGTGTTGACTGGGCCTCGGAGAACCGCAGCGTGACGCGGCGGTGCTGTCCTTTCACGGAGTCGATTTCGTCGCACATGATGAGCTTGCCCCTGTGCAGCATGGCCACGTCGTCGGCGACGCGTTCGACTTCATCCAGCAGGTGCGACGAAAAGACCACGGTGCGGCCTTCGTCGGCCACGGTGCGGACCACGGCGCCGAGGATCTCGCGGCGCACGACGGCATCGAGGCCGGACGACGGTTCGTCGAGCAACAGCAGGGGCGGCCGGTAGGCCAGGGCGATGAGCAACCCGGCCAGGGCCTTCTGGCCCCGGGACAGGTGCTTGATCTTCTGGCTGGGGTCGAGGTTGAAGGTTCTGCGCAGTTCCTCGGCGTAGGCGTCGTCCCAGCCGGGGTAGAAGGCCTGGGTGTAGCGCATCAATTCGCTGACCCGCATCCAACCGGGCAGGTCGCGGTCTTCGGAGAGATAGCCGATGCGCGACAACACGCCCTCGGGATCGGCCACCGGGTCGCGGCCAAACACCGACACGGCGCCTTCCTCGGCCTTGAGGAGCCCCAGCACGTGGCGAATCAGCGTGGTCTTGCCCGCACCGTTCTCGCCCACGAGGCCGAACACGCGCCCGGCGGGTACCGACAGGTTCACCTGGTCCAGGGCGACGCTCTTCCGGAAACGCCGCGTCAATCCCCGCACGTCGATGACATTCTGGCTGTTCTGAGAATCGCTCATTCCCCGTCCCCTTCTTCGTGCTGCCGGTCCAAGGCTTCGCTTCGTTCCTGTATGAGACCAATGACCTCGTGGAGATCGATGTCGAGTTGCCGGGCTTCCGCGAGGAAGGCATCCGCGCGCTCCCGCATGATGCGCATGCGTTCGCGGCGCGCCAATGGCGTCCCGTTGCTGGAAATGTAGGTGCCCGCGCCTTGGCGCTTGCTCAGGACCCCGGCCACCTCGAGTTCCCGGTACGCGCGGGCCACGGTGTTGGGGTTGATGATGAGCTGCTGCGCCAGGGCGCGAATGGCGGGCACCTCGTCGCCGGGCGACAACCGGCCCGCGGCCACCAGATACTTCACCTGGTTGACGATTTGCAGGTAGAGCGGCACGCCGCTTCCCTGGGTTAGATGGATATGCACGGTTCAGCCTCCGGGTGTTCGGGCTGTTCAAATTGTATTAACACTTTAATACAATTTGCGCCGGTTGTCAAGGGGGTGGACCCGGCGGGCCGGAACCAAACGGGAGCGCTCGGTGTTCTCGAGGGGGTCGATGGTATTGACGGCAGGTGCGAAAACCGCTATTCTGACTAGGCATCATCCGGCAGGGCTGCACGGACGGATGCGAGACAATTCATTAGATCATAAGGGGTTGAGTCGTGTTACCCCGTCAGTAGCGCGATGCATACCGTCCGGGGCCTTGAGCCTGCCGGGACGCAACCGCAGCGAAGTCCATCATTTGGCGTGGCTGCTCGGATCTGCTCGGATGGCCACGCGGATGGAGCCCGCATCTTGAGTACATCTGGAATCCGGGAGAACAAACGAGACGCCTCGTCGCCTCCCACTCCGGCAGAAGGCCGCACCTCAACCGAAGGAGCGGCGCAGACCGTCCCCGCGTCGCGCGTTGAGGGTCCCGGGATCAGCCGCGTCCCGCGCTACCCCAGATGGCTTCCTGTGCTCATTCTGCTCGGCGGCATCCTCCATGCGGTCACCCAGGCTGGCAACCACTTGCTCCTCATCAGCGACATGCATCAGGAGTTCCTCCTGGTGGTGAGTCTGGCGCTGGTCTTTGCCCCGGCGCTCTATGCGTTGCGGCGCAGCATGACGAACACGACGATCCGGTATCTCGCGGTATCCGGCGTGCTCTGTAAGGTGATCCATCTTTCGCTCGATGTGGCGGACGACCTGCCTGCGGTTAACGGGTACTGGCTGTTCAACAACGCCAACGCGGTCCACATCATTCTCCAGGAGGCCTTCGGAGCCGCGGCAGTGGCGCTCCTGCTATCGTGTTTGTACTACTTCGTGGTGTCTCACCAGCGAAGCGAGGCATTGCTGGCCATCGAGCGCGATCTTCTCAGAGACGAGGCCGCGGTACGCCGCAACGCCGAGATCGCGCAGCAGCACGAGAGGGAGTTCACCAGCGCGACTCTGGACAGCCTGCCGGGAATCCTGTATCTGCTTGACAAGCACAGCCGTCTCATCCGCTGGAATCGAAATGCGGAAGTGGTTCTAGGGTACACGGGTGAGGAGCTCTCACGCCTCTCGCCTACGGAGTTCTTCACCGAGGATGCGAGGGGGGACGTGACCCAAGCCATCCAGACCGCCTTCGCGGAGGGGAGCGCCTCCCTGGAGGCCCCGATGCTGTCGAAGACCGGCACGGTGCGCCCGTACCTGCTGACGGGCCAACGCGTCACCATCGGGGGCGAAGAGTTCGTGCTGGGCACTGGTCTGGACATCGGCAAGCGAGTGGCGGCCGAGGAAACGCTTCGCCGCCACAGCGAGGCCCTGGAACAAGCCATGGACGGCATCGCCATTGCCGACCTCGACGGCGTTCTCCAGTTCGTGAATCCGGCCTGGGCCGCCATGCATGGATACTCACCCAAGGAACTGGAAGGACTGCATCTCAGCGTGTGCCATACGAAGGAACAGATGGAAAAGGAGGTTCTGCCCTTCAACGAGTTCCTCAAGCAGCAGGAGAGTCATTCGGGCGAGATCGGGCATCTAACGCGGGCCGGGGTCGAGTTCAGGACCTGGATGTCCACGTCGATCGTCAAGGATGCGAAGGGACGCCCCGTGAGTATGGTCGGTATTGCCCGCGACATCACGCGGGAGCGGAAGCTGGAAGCCCAAGTTCGCCATGCCCAGAAGATGGAGGCTATCGGCACGCTTGCGGGCGGGATCGCGCATAACCTGCGCAACAATCTGGGCGCCATCCTCGGATGGATTGAGATCGCGGCGGGAAGCAAGGCTGACCCGGAGCGGGTGAGCGCCGCGTTGAAGCGGGCGACCCGGTCGGGCATGCAGGCTGCCGATCACGTGAAGCGGTTGCTGACGTTCAGCCGGACCATGGACGGGCAGCGGCGGCCGTTGCGGATAGGTCCCGTCGTGGAGGAGGGCCTTCAGTTGCTGAAGGGGGTGCTGCCGTCGACGATCCGGTTGCAGCATCGAATCGACGTCGGGGATGCTTACATCCAGGCGGACCCGGACCAGATTCATCAGGTACTCATCAATCTAGGCACGAACGCCATCGATGCCATGAAGGAAACAGGCGGCACCCTCTCGGTGACAATCGAGCCGGCTGCCGTCACGGCGGAGCAGGCAGCCGTCTACGTGGGGATGTCGCCGGGCGACCACGTGCGGCTGAACGTGCGCGACACGGGTCACGGGATGGCCCCCAACGTGCAGGACCACGTGTTCGATCCGTTCTTCACGACCAAGGAGCCGGGATCGGGCACCGGCCTCGGGATGTCGGTGGTTCACGGCATCGTTGAAGCGCTGGAGGGCGTGATCGAAGTCAACAGCGCGCAGGGCGAGGGCACGTCGTTCACCATGTTCTTCCCGATCTGTCCCAAACCCGTGGGGCCCGAACCGGAAACGTCCACGTCAGCGGACTACTCGGCGGTACGCGGCCGCGGTCTGGTGTTGCTGGTGGACGACGATGAGTGGTTCCTGGACATGACGAAAACCGGGCTGGAACTGCTCGGATACTCCGTCGAGGCCTTTGCGGCCGGGGCGGATGCCCTCTCGGCGTTCCGCGCCACGCCGGACCGGTTCGATGTCGTGCTGACAGACGAAGTGATGCCGGGTATGAAGGGCACGGCGGTCGCTGCCGAGATGACGCGGGTTCGACCGGAGATCCCCATCATCCTGCTGAGCGGTCTCACCGAGGCGGTGGACCGGTCAAAGGCGCAGGCGGTCGGCGTGCGTGACGTCATCGTGAAGCCTGTTACGCCGCTGGCGCTCGCCGAGACCCTCGAGCACGTCCTGCCCGACGGATCGCAACGTTCTTGATTCCGCGTCGAGTTGACGCGCCGAGCCCACTCCGCGGATCCCTTGACGACACCTGACTCCCGGTCATAGACTAGGAATCCACCTGATCGGGGAGGTTTGCGGCCATGGGTTCACTCAGTCCGAAGCAGCGCGAGATTCGCGAGCGAGAGCAATTGGTGCTGAAGGTCGCCCGCGAGATGTTCTTTGAGCAGGGCTACTATGGCCTGACTATGGGCAAGATAGCTCGGGAGATTGGGTGCGCCAAAGGCACGGTCTACCTCCACTTCCCCTGCAAGGAGGACTTGATTCTGGCGCTGGCGCTGCAGTGCCACGAACGGCGCCAGGCGCTGTTTGCCCGAGCACTGGGATCGCCCGGCCGATCGCGGGAACACCTGGTGGCTGTCGCATACGCGGCTGAAATCTACACCCGGTTGTACCCGGGCGACATGCAGATCTTCCACTCCATCACAGGTCCCCTTCGAGAGAAAACGTCTCCCGAGCGGGATGAGGCGTTCCGGCTCATGGAGCACCAAGCGATGCTGTTTCTGGTCGGTGTCTTCGACCTGGCGGTGGTTGACGGCGACTTGGTGCTCCCCTCCGGCGTGACTCCAGGCCATCTGGCGTGGGAGTTCTGGTCGTTGGCGGACGGGGCCCACGGCCTCGTGTTGAGTGACGTGTCTCTGGCAGATCTCGGGGTGACGCAACCTTACGCATCGCTCATGCGGTCCGTGCATCGACTGGCCGATTCGTACGGGTGGAAGCCGCTGACATGTGAGTGGGACTACGACGTGACCCTGGACCGGGTTCGCCGCGAGGTGTTTCCGGAGGAGTCGCGGCGGTTGATGGAGTTGGAACAGGCGGAGAGTGGTGATAGCCCGATCGGCTAGACCGCGGAAGGGAGCGACAACGTGGTGTTGATGGCAGTAGGCATACTGGGGTTGAACGCAGTACTGGGCGCATCGGCAGACGCCGGCTGGCCCGCGTTGCCGGAGGCGGACGGAGAGGTTGTGATTCCCGCGCAGGAGTGGCCCATTGTACCGGGTCCCCGCACGGTGAAGGTGTACGTCCGGTATCCTGGTAAATCGCTGGCCAATGTGACGGAAGAGACGGGGCTCATGATAAGCGCCCACAACTGGGGCAACACAGCGTGGTCCGGCACGGCCCATCCGGAAGCGCTCGCGGAACGCTTCAACGTGGTGGCCATATCGCTGGACTACCTGCAGAGCGGGCGGGAATGGAAAGAGCATCCGCCCTACGATTTCGGTTACTTGCAGGCGCTGGATGCGTTGCGCGCGTTGTACCTGGTGTTCAATGGTCTCGACGAACTGGACAAACCGTTCGCACGGGGCCGCATCTACTGCACGGGCGGTTCCGGTGGTGGCAACGTGACGCTGATGGCCAACAAACTCGCGCCGCGCACGTTCGCATGTTCCATCGACAAGTGCGGCATGGCCGAGTTGGCGGACGACATCGCCTACGGCGAGCCGGGGCGCACACACCTCAACGCCCGGTACAGCCGCGACCCGGAGAGTCCTCAGTATTTGTCACCCGATGGACAAGCATTGCGCCACGTCGGAAACCCGGACCATCTGGCGGTGATGAAGGCGCTGGGCAATGAAACGAAACTGCTGGTGGTGCATGGCGTGGACGATGCGTCGTGTCCCTTCGAAGACAAGAAGCGGATGGTGGACCACATGATCGCCGCGGGTCTCGACGTGGAGCCCCACTACATCACGAAGGCGGACGTGGACGGCGAGATCGTGAAGAGCGCAGGTCACTCGCTTGGAGACCGGACGCGCATCGTGTTCAAGTTCGCGGATCGCTATCTGCTTCCGGATAGTTCGGAGCGTCTGATTCGCAAAGGCAAAACTGACTTCGAACGCCGCGACGAAGAGGTCCGCTACGAGACGGCGAACGGTGCATATGTGATCTCGTACACGAACGGATATCCCGTAGGACGGTTCGAGGCGCGTTAGGCGATAGGCGCGTGGGTCAGGAACCCTCTTCCGCGAACAGTTCCGAGGGAGAAAGTCCGGACGCAGCGGCGGCGCTCAGTGCGGATTCTCTATCGTAGTCCGCGCGGCGAAACTCCACTGACCATGGGTCCGCGTCCGTGTCTACGACCGCGTAGAGGGCTCCTCCCTCAGGGCCGACCGGATGTCCCACGCTGCCGGGGCTGACGAACAAGCACCCGTCAACCATGCGCGAGAAGGGATGGGGTGACCGTCCGCACACGACGATGTCGGCGTTGGCCGACTCCCGTATGCGGCGTAAGCGTTGCAGATCGGTGTCGGGCGCGAGTGTCTCGCTGGCGCTGGCGGGCGTCCCGTGGCAGACCAGAATGCACAGCTCCTCAAGCCGGACTTCTGCCGTCTTGCGGAACGAATGCACCGACTCGAGATTCGAACTGGACAGTTGGTCGTAGGTCCATTCGACCGCTGTCATCAGAGGCGCGGGCAATCGCCGCCTCATCGAGTCGGCCTTGCGCATGTATCGGACGATGGCGCGATCAAGCTCGCCCTGAACGCAGGTGACGTGCGCATGGGCGAGGCGCTCAATCGTTTCGTTGGGCCACGGGTATCCCACGCATGAGTCGCCGACGTTCACAACGGTGAGTATGCCGGCGCGATCAACGTCCTCGAGGACGGCTTCCAACGCCTTCACGTTGCCTCGAATTCCGCCCAGCGCAACGAATTGCATGGTGTCGGTTGTCCCTATTCTTGTTGACCCTTGGTCTCGGCGCCGCGAATCCTCACCGGGCTGCAAGCGACTACTATAGCGGGACCGCGCCGACCAACGCAAGATCGCAACTCGTTGTGCCTCAAGGCGTTACAGGCGCGCGCCTTGAGGCGTCGGCAATTCGGATCGCGGATCGCCCCCTAAACACAGGGGTTTTCGAGATCGAATTTCATTTCAGGTCTGAAAATAGGGCTTGACAAAACGGTGGATGTTTTGTAAGACACCTATCAGACGGAGGGGACTGAATCCACTCAATACACTTGCATCAAAGCATTGCGGCGAAGCGCCTCTTGCGTAGTTGCCGCGCGCTTGAAGACGTGATTTCAGTCGCGAAACGAAGGAGAAGCGCAATGGCACCGAAGAAAGCGATGACGAAAGCTCAGATCGTCGCGAAGCTGGCGGACCAGACCGGCCTGACGAAGAAGGACATAGCGAACGTATTGGCCGAGATGACGGACCTGGCATACAAAGAAGCCAAAGTTGGCTTCACGATTCCGGGACTTGGCAAGTTGGTCGTCGTTGCCCGCAAGGCGCGCATGGGTCGCAATCCCGCCACGGGCGAGCAGATCAAGATTCCGGCCAAGAAGGTGCTGAAGTTCCGCATCGCCAAGGCCGCAAAGGACGCGATCAGCCCGGCCAAGAAGTAGACCCGTTGAGTTTGCTGCCGGCCCGCGACGCATGGGCGTGCGGGCCGGCATTGCATGTCCGCGGGCGGTGCAGCCGGTACGCCTCGATCTACCGCGCGATTGACTGAGCCCATGAGGGCTGGTAGAATCCGCGGAACACAGAGACATACGGAACCCATCTCACGGGGACGGACAGAAATGAACCAAACGAACCTTCTCATTCCGCAATGAGAAGGCGTTTTTTTTGGGCGGGACGGCATGTGCGAACACAATGAACCGGAAACCACGGTGGTCCTGGATGCGGCAGGGGTCGGCGAAGCGATCCTTCGCATGGCTCAGGAGATCGTGTCCACCCACGAAGATCTTCACTCGCTGGTGCTGTTGGGAGTCTTGAGTCGGGGTCGACCGTTGGCCGATCGGCTTGCAGAGGCTATCGGACAACTCACGGGGGTGCAGCCAAGGGTCGGCTCCCTCTCGACGACACTGTACCGCGACGATCTGCGGTCGGGCCGGGCGTCCGGGATCAGCGGTGAGGGGGGAACCCACTTCGAGTTCGACGTGGATGGCACGACGGTTCTGTTGATCGACGATGTGCTATCGACGGGTCGGACGGTGCGCGCGGCCATGGACGAGATCATGGACTATGGCCGGCCACACCGGATCATGCTGGTGTGCTTGGTGGATCGCGGGTTGCGTGAATTGCCGATTCAGGCGGATTATCTGGGTTGGTCGCTGGCGACGGGAGCGGACGACCACGTGTCGGTGCGGCTCAAAGAGGCCGACGGCGAGGATGCGGTGTTGCTGGAGCGGGCGTCGACGATTGACGCGCCAGCCGAACCGCAGGAGAAAGGGGACGAGTAGATGGCCGCGTCACAGGGGCAGATGGCGTGGACGCGCAAGGACCTGGTTGGGCTCGAGGAGCTTTCGCGGCAGGAACTTGAGATGATCTTGGACACGGCGCCGCAGTTTCTTGCCGTGTCGCAGCGCGAGAGCGGGATCAAGAAGGTGCCTGTGCTTCAGGGGCGGCTGGTGGTGAACTGGTTCTACGAACCGAGTACACGCACGCGCACGTCGTTCGAGTTGGCAGCGAAACGCCTGAGCGCCGACACGCTCTCGATGAACGTGTCGTTTTCGAGCGCGAAGAAAGGCGAGACCCTCCACGACACGCTGTACAACATCGAAGCGATGCGTAGCGATATCGTGGTGATCCGGCATGGGTATGCGGGCGCGGCCAAGTTGCTGGCGGATCGGCATTCGTCCTGCATCATCAATGCGGGGGACGGCGCCCACGAACATCCCACGCAGGCGCTGTTGGACGCGTTCACGATACGCCAGCATGTCCGGCGGTCGCGGGACGATGACGCCGCCACGCTTGACGGACTGCGGGTAGCGATCATCGGTGACATCGCGCACAGCCGCGTTGCCCGCAGCAATATCTGGGCACTGACCAAGCTGGGCGCTAGCGTGGTGTTGTGCGGACCGAGCACGTTGCTGCCGCCGCGGATCGCGGACATGGGTTGCGACGTCACGACGGATCTGCGCGAGGCAATTCGGGACGCCGACGTGGTGTACGCGCTACGGATTCAGTTGGAGCGCCAGCAGAAGTGCCTGTTTCCGAGCATTCGCGAATACGTGCGGCTGTTTCGGATAGACAACGAATCGCTGAAGGTCGCGCCGGAGCACGCGATTGTCATGCATCCGGGCCCCATCAACCGGGATCTGGAACTGTCCGCGGACGTGGCGGACGGACCCCGCAACGTAATTCTCGAGCAGGTCACCAACGGCGTGGCGGTGCGCATGGCCGTCATGCACCTGCTGGTCAACAAGCCTACGTTCGAAACCCGGACCTGAGGCCGCCGGCGGCTCACAGGCCCCGGTCGCGCAATCCCATCCAAGCCGCGGCCGCCGGCACGAGGAGTGGATACGATGAGCATGGTTATCAAGAACGGCCACGTGGTGGACCCGGCATCCGGCACGTCGGAGCCGCTCGATGTACTTGTGGAGGGCGACACCATCGCCCGGATCGGCGCGCATCTCGAAGGGGATGAGGTTATCGACGCGACGGGCTGCGTGGTGTGCCCGGGCTTGGTGGATATCCACGTCCACTTCCGCGAACCCGGATTCGAATCCAAGGAGACGATCGCGACAGGCAGCCGGGCCGCGGCGCACGGCGGATTCACCTCGGTGGTTACCATGCCAAACACGAACCCGCCCATCGACAACGGCGGCATGGTGGAATTGCACAATCGCCGGGCCCGTGAGACGGCGTGCATTCGTGTGTGGCCCTCGGCGGCGGCGACGAAAGGCCGGTCGGGCACCGAGATGACGGAGATGGCGGAACTGAAGGCGGTGGGCGCGGTGGCCGTGACGGACGACGGCAGCGACATCCCGAGCAGTTGGGTTATGCGGCGGGTCCTGGAATACGCGGGGATGGTGGGTCTCACCTACCTTGCCCACGCCGAGGACGCTTCGTTGACGAACGAAGGCGCCATGAACGAGGGTCTGAATTCGACGCGGCTCGGCCTCCCGAGCATGCCCAAGGCCATGGAGACCATCGCCATCGACCGGTTAGTGCGGCTCGCCGAATTGACGGGAGCCAAGGTTCACGTGTGCCATGTAAGCACCGCGGGCGGTGTGGACACCGTGCGGCGCGCCAAAGCCAAGGGCCTGCCCGTTACGTGCGAGACGGCGCCCCACTACTGGACCCTTACCGACGACGCCGTGGAGCAATGCGGCACGCACGCGAAGATGAATCCGCCATTGCGCGAGGCGGAGGATGTCGCCGCCATCCGGGACGGCCTTGTCGACGGTACAATCGATTGCATCGCGACGGACCACGCGCCGCACACGGTGACCGAGAAGGATGTGGAATTTCAATTGGCGCCGTTCGGGATTGTTGGGTTGGAGACGTCGCTGGCGCTGACCATCACGACGCTCGTGGAGCCGGGCATTCTGACGTTGGAGCGGGCCATTGCGCTCATGACTTCGGCGCCGGCCGGGATTTTGGGGTTGCCGGTTGGCACGTTGACCGAGGGAGGACCCGCCGACATCGCGGTGTTCGATCCGAAGGCCGAGTGGACCGTCGATCCGCAACAGTTCTTGTCCAAGGGCAGGAACACGCCCTTTGCCGGCATGCAGCTCCGGGGCGTTGTGCACACAACCATCTGCAGCGGCAAGGTTGCGTGGTCGGAGGGTCAGTCTCAGTAGAAACAGGCGGACGGCTCCGCATCGCTGTCCGCGAAGGAGCGTCCCATGCGGTACGGCCTAGTCCCGGGTCTGAAGAAGCGTGTGTCGCGCCTTGTTCAGGGCACCATGTACCTCAGCGGCGAGGAGGTCGACGAAGGCCTGACGCTGCTCGACACGGCCCTGGATCTCGGATGCAATACCTTCGATTGCGCGCACATCTATGGCGGGGGAGATTGCGAACGGGTCGTGGGGCAGTGGCTGGAATCGCGCGGTGTCCGGGAGGAGATCGTCCTCATCACCAAGGGCGCCCATTTCAACTCCGACCGCAACCGACTGACACCTTTCGACATTGCCTCGGACTTGCACGACTCCCTGGCGCGCCTTCGTACGGACTATATCGACCTGTACCTCCTCCACCGCGACGACCCTTCGCAGGATGTGGGTCCCATCATGGAGGCGCTGAACGAACATGTGGCGGAGGGGCGCATCCGCGCACTCGGGGCGTCGAACTGGACCCACGAGCGCATGGCGGCCGCGAACGACTACGCCGCCGCCCACGATCTCCGCGGATTCGTCGCGACGAGCCCGCAGTTCAGTCTTGCGGAACAGGTGGAACCGCCGTGGCCAGGCTGCGTCGGCATTGGAGGCGATGAAGGGGAGTCCGCGCGCACGTGGTATCTGGAGCGCCAGATGCCCGCCTTCACGTGGTCGAGTCTGGCGGGCGGGTTTCTATCGGGCGCGTACACTCCTGAGACGGTTCTGGCGTTCCCCGAGGATTCGGAAGAGTTGTGTGTGCGGTGTTTCCGGAACGACGACAACGTCCATCGCTTGCGGCGCGCGTTGGCGTTGGCAGCGGAGACGGGGTCCACGGTCTCGCGCATCGCGTTGGCGTGGCTGCTACATCAGACACTGACGGTGTTTCCGTTGGTCGGCAGCAAGACGCCTGGCGAAGTCCAGGACA
This sequence comes from bacterium, assembly GCA_024231375.1. Next base: position 17,161 of record JAAEQP010001418.1, read on the forward strand.
ACATGGCCGCCATCGACGTCAGCCTCTCCCCCAAAGATGTCGCGTGGCTGAATCTCGAACGGGAGGACCGGTAGCAGTCCCGGGCGAGTCGGTCCCAGCGGAACTCACCCCCAGGCAGCATCGTCGGGAAAACAATTCGTCAGTTTCACACTGGACCGTGCTTCGGCCATCATACCGCCCACGGTCTCGCGCCACGTTTTGTAGTGCGCAGTTTGTTTGTGTTTGGCGGGATCGTCTTCAGTCCGGTACACCTCCACGAGGACGAAGTGCTCGGGATCCTGGAGATCCTCCATCACATCGAACCGGGCAATCCCCGGTTCCTTCACACTCTCGCGGGCATTTGCCAGCGTCACCTCCAGGAACGGTTCCAGGCAGTCCGGCTTCACATGGATGTCTACGTGCACGATGAACATGGTCAGTCCCCTCCCAGGTTGTTCGGTCTCAACCGCGCCTATAGGCCACCGGATCGTGAGCACCCGCCTCGCGGAACGCCGCCAAGCGTTCCACGCAGGTGGGGCACGTTCCGCACGCTTCGTCATCACCCCGGTAGCAGCTCCAGGTATGTGAAAAATCCACGCCCAGCTTGAGACCCAACGCCACGGTTTCACTCTTGCTCTTGGCAACGAAGGGCGCGTGAACGGTCACGCTGTCGCGCCGGTTCAGCGCGAGAACCCGGTTGATCCCTTCGAGAAAATCGGCGGTGCAGTCCCAGTATCCGTATTCGTCGTGGGCCTGGGCACCGTAGAATATGTCCCGAATGCGATGGGCTTCGGCGTAGGCGGCGGCGACGGACAGAAGCATCATGTTGCGGTTGGGCACGTAGGTGGACGGTTGATCGAGTTCGTGCGCGGCCAGATCTGCGAGGTCCGGCACTTCGGCACCTCCTTCGACGAGCGAACTCCCGTGTTTCAAAACATCGCTGAGGAAGGACAGGTCGAGCACGGTGTGCGCCGCGGTTCCGGCGGCGGCAGCCTGCCACGCCGCGCACTTCAGTTCGCGTGCGTGCCGCTGGCCGTACCGAAAACTGACCGCGTGGATCCGCACGTACCCGAGGTCGCGCGCCACGTGATGGAGCAGGACGCTTGAGTCAACGCCGCCGCTGAGCAGTACCACCGCGGGTCTGGATTCGCCACACATGCTTCCCTCCAACTCATCCTTCAAGCACCGGTATTATGCCAGACATGCCAGGCGGAGTCATGCAGTGGGCCTTGCGGAGCCAGGGCAATCACGCTGAAACCATCCGGGAGCAGGCGTCGCGCCTGAAGACTACACGATGCCCACAGAGGCGTATCGGAACCTACTCCACAACAAGTGTGCCACCCACAACACTGTTGTGGGTGGCTTCGGCCTACGGGATAGTGGCCTCTTCGTGAATCAGGACACCCACAAGCTGCCGCTTGAGGGTGGCACACCTAACAAGACCACCTGACAGCGACGGTCCGGTGAAGTGCGATTCCCTGCTTGCGAACCGGGCCGCCTCAACGTATCATTCCCTCTCTTGCGGTCGAACCGAAGGAGACGAGACGTGCCAATGGCGAGGCGACTAGGTGCCCTGTGTTTTGTGATGCTGTTTGTGGTCATACCGGGCGCCCGTGCAGCGAGTTCCGCCTGCTGCAACGCCGCTTCGGCCCCGCTCGACATGCCTGTTGCCGAGTTCGGTGTCGAAGGCGTTGACATGGCGCGGTTCTTCTCGGCCTTCGTACACCTGACCGGAGTCACCGGCGGGCTTGTCGTGAACACCGTTCCCTTCGACGACGACGGCAAGCCCATGCGGCACGTGAGCATGATCGCCATCCAGCGAACGAATGTGACCGCGCGGGAACTGCTCGACGAGGCGGTCCGCCAGGCGCCGGAGTACACGTGGCGCGGTTGGGGACCGACGCAGGTTCTGGTGCTGCCTGTTCGGGAAGTACGCGACCCCGAGGCGTTTGCAAACGCTCCCGCGGGCGCGTTTCCCAAGGAGGAGCTCAGTCTTGATCGTGCAGTCGGGCGATTGAGCCGGATGGCGAAGGACACGGACCACCCCATTGGTCAGCTCTTGTTTGTGGGTTACGCGACTTCGGCGGACGCGGAGCGGCCGGTGACGTTCGCGGACACGGACAAGACCATGCTCGACGTTCTGGCACGGGCGTTCTCTTCGGCGGGCGAGGACCTTGTTTGGGTGCTGCACTGGAATGTGGTGAGTTGTATGAAGGTCCGGGGCGGCAAGATCGTTTCCCAAGCCCTCGTGGAGGCGGAATCCGCCGCCGTGCAGCCGGACGCCGCGTGGGAACCCGTGCTGAGCATGTTGACGAAGGCCCTCGCCCAAACGCGGTATCCCGCCACGCGCACTGCTGTCGAGTACCGTGTGGCCGACGTGCTCGCTGCCGGGCCCTTCAGCCGCGACGGAGTTCATGCGTCTCTCATGGGTCTGCTGTCGGCAACTGAGCGCCCCGCCTGTCTGACGGACGCCGTTTTGGTTCACTGGCTGTTGGTGTGCGAAGTCGCCGAGTCCCCGGAGAGCACCAAAGCGAACCTGCTGCAACGGCTTGAGTCTGCACCCGCGCATGATGGCTACCGCGCTGCTCTGCAAGCGGGCATTGCGTGGCTCGAGTTTGCTATAACGGATAAGAGGAACGTCAACCCGGCGCCGTGAGTGCGTCGATGGGCCGTGGACTCCCCCGGTTGGGCATCGGGGATCACCTGAGGAGAACCCGCCATGCGAACTGTTCTCGCCGCTGTCATCGTTGTCGGACTTGCCGCGTCTCCGTGTCTCGCGGACGAGTCGTGGAAGCTGCCCCTGGATGTGAAGGAGAAGGCGCTCGAAGCCAATATCCTCGAGCATCACAACATCCTGGGCCTCTACCCGTCCATGGTCGAACTGCCTCGCGACGGCGGGCCCATCGACCTCACGACTACCAATCCTTTCGCCGATGTACACCACGCCGTGTGTTGGACGGCGAACTACCTGGCGGGCGCATCGTATCGCTACGCGTTCCTCAAGGAAGCGGGTGCGGACGCGGCCACGGTCGGGGCCGCGCGAAAACGGGCCGACGAGATTTTCGAGGCGGTGTACCGGTGCCAGTTGGTTACGGGCGTGCGCGGTCTGCAGGCGCGCGGCTATTTTCTTGGGCATGGGGAGACGTACTCGGAGCGGATTCTGTCGGACAAGCGCGACAATTGGTACCAGGGCACGGTTGATGGGCAGGACCTCCGTTGGGTGGGCGACCAGAGCCATCACAATTACAGCGACGCGATCCACGGTCTCAGCCAGTACTACGACCTGGCCGCCGAAGGCACGCAGAAGGAACGGGCGCGCGAGGCCATCGACGCGCTGGTGGGATACTGGGTCGACAACGACATGGTCATCATCAACGACCATGACCGACCCGTGTACATCCTCGGCCTGACGGACGGCAAGACGCTCGACACGCGAATCATGATGGCCATTGCCGGGGCCAAGGTGGCGCACCACGCCACGGGCAAGGAGAAGTTTCTCGCGGCGTACAACCAACTCATCGACCAGTACGGCGTGCGTGGGATGACCGAGTTCAAAGCAGGCAAAGATTTCGATGACGCGGAGCATGTGTTCTGCCATCTGGAGACCCTGTTCCGCATTGAGACGGACCCGGAACTCCTGGCGGCCTACCGGGTCGTGGCCGACGGGCTGTGGGCGAACCACCAAGGCGACGCTCAGTCGCTGTTCACGTACATCTACTACGCCATTGCGCCGGACGCGGCCGGCAAGGAGCAGGCCTTGAAGGAGGCCCTGTATTCGCTCCAGACCTGGCCCACCGACATGACCGTCCGTCCGCGCATGTCGAGCCTGAATCCCGACCTCAAGGCCCCGTATCCCATGTATGCGGCGGCGTGGGACAACGAATACATCTGGAAAGGCAACCTGCTCCGCGCGGACGGGTGGCTCAGCCGGATCGTGTCTGACGTGGCAGTGCCCGCCGACGATTCAGAGGTCATCTACGCCATTGACCAGAGGGGCGACCTGTACCAGTCCCGCGACGGCGCGGCGACCTTCGCGAACTGGTTGCCGGTGGACGACGAACTGCCGAGCCCGGCCCGTGCCATCGCGGCGGGTCCGAAGACCCGCATGGTGTTTGCGGCATGCGCCGACGGGTTCTACATGAGCAAGACGGCCGGGTTCCGCTGGGTGCGGATGCCGGTGCCGGATTCCGGGACGCCGGAAGACATCCAGGTGGACCCGTCGAACCCGAACGTGTTGTACGCGGTCAGCAACCAGGGCGTGTACCGAAGCGTGGACTTCGGCGAAGACTTTCTCGGCCGGCAGTGGGAGAATCTGACGGAAGCGTTGCCTCCCGCGGGCGCGGCTTCGTTCACCCTGGCTCTTGGCAACGGGACGGGCCGGATCTACGCCAAACTGGATCGCGCCCTCTTCTCCCGCAAACTCGACGAAGATGCCTGGCAACGGGGTGGGGCGCTGGGGTTCCCCGAGGAAACCCGCAGCTATCCGTGGTTGGTGGCAGACCCGGCAAATCCCGATTGCGCCATGACGGGGATATGGACCGAGTACGGCGGCATGGGGACGGTTTCCATGTTGCGCCGCACCACCGACGGCGGCATGACCTGGTCGCCGACCATCGAGGACATCTACGAGCGGTTTTCCGAAGGCGGGATGCTGGCGTTGTTGCCGTTGTTCGTGCAGGGCAAACTGGGCACGCCCGTGTTCGACCCGCGCGATTCGAACATTCTGTACGTGGCGGGCGGCAAACGGGGCATGCTGAAGAGCGCCGACGGCGGCAAGACATGGCAGGAGAAGAAGGACGGCCTCGACATTCCGCTCGTGAACGAAGTGATGGCGCCCGTCAACACGGAATGGCTGTTCGCGGGCACGCCAGGGGGACTGTACGTGTCCAAGGACGGCGGCGACACGTGGGAAGACGCCCATCTGTGTCTCCAGTTTGAGAAGAACACGCGGCGTGAACTTGGCGGGGCCGCGTTCATCGACGCCTTCTGGCGCGCACGATACCGCGGATTCATCGACGACGCCGTCGCCGCTACGCCGTACCAGGAGTAGTCCCAAGACAAAAAACGCGCCGCGCTGCTCGTGATGAGTGGCGCGGCGCGATTGTTTTCTGCCTCTCAATGCGGTCTGACTACGGCTCGACGCGTATCTCGGCCCACACGAGCTGCTGGCCCGGTTGGCTGGCAGTCTGCTTGATCGCGATCTCGTTGTAGCCGTCCTTCACGGCCGCCATGGGGCACGCGAACTGAACCGCACGTGCCGCGCTGGGGAACTGGCCGGGATTGTCGAGATCGGCGACGGCTTCGCAGGCCTGGCCATTCACTGTCACCTCGAACGTTGCTTCAGCCATGCCGTCGCCCTGCACGAGACCCGCGACGAATGTGACCTTGCCTGCAGGCGGTTTGGGTCCGGTGTTGATCCGGAACGTCGCGCCCTGGGCGGCGTCGGCAGGGAGGACGGCGCCATTGGGGAATCCCGCGGGTACCGTATCCCGGAAAGCCTGTATGTGACGACGGGACTGGGCGTACACCACGTCCGTGCCCAGGCCGCCCTCGACAAGAATGCGGTAGTCGGCGGCGTTCACGGGAATGGTATCGCAATCCATGTAATTGAACAGATAGATCTGGTCCGCGCCGCGATGCCATGAGGCCGCGGCGAATCCGCGGGTGGATTCGAGGGTATTGGGCACGGCGCCTCCGCCGGGATGGGCGCGGACGTTGTGTTCAATCCCCGGGGCCAGCACGATGTCATCGGCCTTGTCGCCGATGCGTTCGCGCCAAAGCTCCACGGGGATGTCAAAGTCCGACGAAGTCCAGAAGGGTGTGGGCACGAGCATATCGACCAGGCCTTCCTTCACCCAGCGGACCCCGTCCATGCCGAGTCCCTTGGCCGCATCCGGATGGGCCGGCACACGTGCGCCGAGCTTGATGGGATGCCCGCGTTTCTCGGACCACGCGTTGGTCAATTCGCGGGTGTCACGCATGAACTGGGTCAGCAACTCCGCGCCTTCGGCTTCCTCACCCGCCTTGAAGTGCCATCCGAACCGCATCCAGTCCAGTTCGAGGCCGTCCGGATCGTAGCGTTCCAGCAGTTCGCGCACGAAGGCCATGGCATGTTCGCGGACCTCAGGGATGCCGTAGTTCAAGGCGCGTTGCGTCCACCCGCCGGACGTGTCGTTCGGCACCCGCCAGTATTCCGGATGGTTCAACCAGAACAGGCTGTGCATGTAGCTCTTCTCGTTCGGCACGTCGTGGATGTCGTTCATGCGCATGGTGATCCACGGTGAGATGCCTTCTTCGCGGCTACGCGCAATCCACACGGCGTAAGGGTCCAACCCGCGTTCGTGGAGGAGGCGCGCATTGTCCATCCAGCGCTTGCCGCCTGCCGCGGGCATGTCCTGGTCGCCCAATTCCCAGATGGCTTCGCGCGTGGCGCTCTTGAAACTGGCGCGCATCGAGTTGGAGCACAGGAACAGGTGCGACACCTTGGTGCCCGCGTATTGGTCGACAAACTGGTGCAGGCCTTCCATCGTCATGTCGTCCGCCGTACGCGATCCGAAGAAGTGGCTGTTGTCTTCGTTGATGACAATCCCCAGCGGTTCACCGGATTCGGCCGCGCCTGCAACGGCACATAGCGTGACTACCATTGTCCCTGCTCCCACGAGTTTCCACATGTCGTCAGTCCCCTTCTTGCTCAGAAATTCCAGAAGAACATGTTGCCTTTGCGAATCCGGCGTAGTTCAGCCGGTTCTGCGTCCAATTCGAGTCCACAAGCCTACCGGTTTCTCCTCCGCGGGGCAACTGGGGGAAGGCGCTGGAACCCGGACCCGGGGGCCGGACCCCTCACCCTAACCCTCTCCCGTTGGGAGAGGGGAAAGAGGATCCCGCGCGATGGGCTGGGTTCAGGCCCGCTAGGACTGGGATGGCACTGGCGCGGTCACGTA
>JAAEQP010001419.1 GCA_024231375.1 bacterium
ATTCCCCCGACCACAATCCGCTGTAGCGTCTCGACGAAGAACGTGTGCTCCCGTTCGAGCACACGTGCCGCGAGCGTCTCCGGCGTATCGCCCGGCTCAACCGGCACCCGCGCCTGTGCAATCACCGGTCCCGTATCGTACTCCGCGTCCACGAGATGGATGGAGACCCCGCTTTCCGTCTCCCCGGCCGCGATGACCGCCTCATGCACGTGCATGCCGTACATGCCCTTCCCGCCGTACTTCGGCAGCAAGGCCGGATGGATGTTCAGCATACGCCCGTCGAAGCGCGCCAACGTCCGCGGCCCCAGTTTCTTCATGTATCCCGCAAGCACGATGAGGTCCACGTCGTGCCCCGCCAACGCGACCAGGATAGCCCGGTCCAACGCGCATGGGTCCGGATGGGTCTTCCCGCTCAGGTGGTACCACGGAATCCCCTCGCGCCTCGCCCGTTCCAAGGCCCCCGACCTGCTGTTGTTGCTGATAACAACCGCCGGTACCGCCTGCAACGTCCCGTGCGTACACGCATCCACAATCGCCTGCATATTACTTCCGTTGTGAGATGCCAGAAACCCGATATTCATTGGTTGTTGCCTACTTGTTGTTGTGCGCGGAACGCAGAGTCGCTGCCCTGTTCGCAATATACCAACGCTAGCACAACCAACCGGTGCGCACAACACCGCGCACGCGCTCAGGTGGCCCTCAGGGGGCACAAAAGGGTAGAATGAGGATGGGCGTTAGCGGAGTAAGGGCTCGCCATTCCCGTGTCTCGCGTGAGCGGAGAGTAGGAGTAGCCGATGCCGTCTGCCGGAACGTATGCGGTCACCGAACGACTGCGCTTGGGCTCGCACACCGAGTTGTGTCGAGCCGTGCGGGCCTTCGACAGCCGCTCCGTGCTTCTCAACGTCCTTCACCGCACCGCTCCGTTCCCGGCGCAGCGAAGCCGCTTCGAGCATGACTTCGAGACAAGTCGGTCGCTGGCACTCCCGTGCGTGGTCGAACCCTATGTGATGGAGGAACGCGATGCCGGGGTCACGATCGTCCTGGAGGATTTCGGCGGCGATCCTCTTGACCTGCTGCTGGCCCGGGGCGGGATCGGTTTGCCGGAGGCGATCGCCATCGCTCTGCGGGCGGCCGAGGCGCTGGGCGACATCCATGGCCGCGGCATCACGCACAAGGATATCCGGCCGGCGAATCTCATCTTCAGTGCGGAGACGGGCCAACTGAAGATCACCGGCTTCGGCGTGGCCACGGCGCTGAAACGCGAGGCCCCTTCCAACCGGACCGCGCGCCTTCCCGAAACCGATCTTGCCTACATGTCGCCCGAGCAGACGGGGCGGATGAATCGATCTCTCGACTACCGAACAGACTTCTACTCTCTGGGCGTCACGGTGTACCGATGCCTGACGGGACGATTGCCCTTCGCTGCCGAGGACGAGTTGGAACTGGTGCACTCCCACCTGGCCAGAGAACCTGTCGCACCAGCCAGTATCGACCCGTCGATCCCCGCCGCCGTCTCGCGAATCGTCATGAAACTGCTGGCCAAACCGCCCGAAGAACGGTACCAGAGCGCTTTCGGCCTGGCCACGGACCTGCGCGAATGCCGCGATCAACTTGACCGGACGGCGGAAGTCCAGGACTTCGAATTGGGACGGCACGACAGGTCGGAGAGCTTCCGCATTCCCGAGAAGCTGTACGGGCGGGAACGGCAGGTCGACCTGTTGCTGCAGGCACTTGACCGCACGGGTCAAGGCAAGGCCGAGATGGTGCTCGTCGCCGGTTACTCCGGAGTCGGGAAATCGGCATTGATCAATGAACTGCACAGGCCGATCGTACGGCAGCGCGGGTACTTCATCAGCGGCAAGTACGATCAGTACAAACGCCACATCCCCTACTCGGCCCTCATCGACGCGTTCGATGAGCTCATCCGGCAGCTCCTGACCGAGACGGAGGACCGTATCGACACATGGCGACGTGAACTAGTTGGCGCGCTGACGCCTAACGGGCAGGTCCTTGTCGACGTTATCCCCGACCTGGAACTCCTCATTGGCGCGCAGCCGGCCGTGGCGCACCTGCCCCCCGGCGAGGCGCAGAACCGGTTCGACATGGTTCTCGTCAACTTCCTTCATGTTCTTGCCCGGGAAGACCACCGACTGGTCATGTTCCTGGACGATCTGCAGTGGGTCGATTCGTCTTCCTTGAGACTGATCGACCTCTTGATCACCAACCCCGACACGCAGTACTACCTGCTGTTGGGGGCCTACCGGGACAATGAAGTCGATTCCGCCCACCCCTTGATGCTCGCTCTTGAAGGGATTCGCGCGAGTGGGGCCGCCGTCGACACAGTGCATCTTGCCCCCCTCGCCCTTCCGGACGTCACACGCCTGTGCGCCGATGCCCTGGAATGCCCGGTTTCGCGGGCGCGCGAGTTGGCGCAACTCGTGTTCGACAAGACGAAAGGGAACCCCTTCTTCCTCAGACAGTTCCTGGAGCACCTGGCCGCCCAGAACGCCCTTGCATTCGATTTCGGCGCGGGCGCATGGCAGTGGGACATCGACCGGATCCGCGCCATGGCCATCACCGACAACGTGGTCGATCTCATGACTGGACGCGTCCGAGAGCTTGAGGCTTCAACCCGTGACGCGCTCAAGCTGGCCGCGTGTGTGGGGAACCGCTTCAGTCTGCGTACGCTGGCCGTCGTCAATGAGAGCACGCCCGCGGCGGTGAGCGAAGGACTCTGGCCGGCACTGCTCGCGGAGATCATCCTCCCCGTCGGTGACGGTCGCGTCGTCACCGAGTCTCTCGGGGGGACTGCACAGCCCGATACGGAGTACCGATTCCTCCATGACCGTGTCCAGGAAGCCGCGTACTCGTTGATCCCCGAGGGAGATCGGAGGGCCGTCCACCTCAAGATCGGGCGCGCGCTGATGCACGAGACGAGCGAGGAGGAGCACGAGAGCATTCTCTTCGATATCGTCAACCACCTCAACATCGGCGCGGACCTGATGGCCGATCAGACCGAACGCGATGCGCTGGCGCGCCTGAATCTTCGAGCGGGGCGAAAAGCCAAAGCGTCGACGGCGTACGCCGATGCCCGAGGGTTCCTACTGACCGGAATAGGGTTGTTGGCTCCGGGAAGTTGGCGCGACGAGTACGATCTCACCCTCAGCCTGTATGTGGAGGCCGTCGAGATTCAGTACCTCAACACGGATTTCGACGCCGCTCAGGATCTCTCGGAAGTTGTGGTGGCCGAAGCGAGGGATCTCCTCGATCAGGTGAAAGTGCGCGTGATCACGGTGGAGTACCTCATCACACAGAACCGTATGGTCGAAGCGCTGGACGAAGCCTTTCCGGTGCTCGATATGCTGGGATATCCCGTCTCTGAAGACGCGGTGGAACTGGAGCACGCCGACCTGTTCCGTGACGTGGACGAATTGGACGACATGCCGGTGATGACGGATCTCAAGCAACTTGCGGCCGTTCAACTGCTTTCGATCATCACAGGGGCCGCGTATCAAGGCAAACCGGAACTGATGGTGCCCGTGACGGTAAGACTTGTCGACCTCTGCCTGGAGCACGGGCTCTCTTCCCTGGCGGCATATGCCTACGGTCTGTACGGCTTCCTGTTGGTTGGCGTTCTCCAGGACATCGAGCGAGGATACCGGGTGGGAGAACTGTCGCTGCGAATCGCCGACCATTTCGGGGCGCATGAGTACGCGTGCAAAACCCACTTCATCTTCGACACCTTCATCCGGCACTGGAAGGAACCCCACCGGGACAGCATGCGGACGTACGGGGACACCGTCCAGATGGGTCTCGACACAGGCGATTTTGTGTATGTCGCCTACATGCGCATCTGGTCCAGCGGCTACCTCATGCTCACAGGCCATCGCCTGGATGACGTCGAACAGCAGCAGCGTCAGTACGAAGAACTGATGACGAAACTCAGGCAGGAGAATGGACTCTACCCGGCCAGAATCTGGCGGCAACTAACGATCAACCTTCAGGGCGTGTCGGATGACAAGCACGGCTACTACGGCGAGAGCTTCAACCAGGAAGACATGCGCGTCGTCGAGGAAACAAATGTCATCCTGACCCTCTTCTTCGCGCACTTCGCTCGCCTCATCCAGGCGTATGTCTACGGTGACTTCGCCGCCGCCGCGACCCACGCCAAGCGCCTCGAACCATACGAGAATGTCACCCTCTGTTCGATGTTGTCGGGGGGATACGTCTACTACGATGCCCTGGCCCGCCTGGCCGCCTTTCCGGGCATGGAGAAGGACGAGCGTCAAGCAGCCATGGCGCGCGTGGACCGGCACCTCGAACGCCTGCGCCAGTGGAGCCATCATGCCCCGATGAATTTCCGAAGCAAGGTTGCCATTGTGGAGGCCGAGAAGGCGCGCATGGAGGGGCGCATCGCCGACGCCATGCGCGGGTACGAGCAGGCCTGCACCATGGCCGGCGAAGATGGGTTTCCCCAGGAAGCCGCCGTTGCCGCGGAGCGGGCCCACGACTTCTATGCCGAGCAGGGCCAGGACCGGTTTGCGCGGATCTACATCCGGGAGGCATACGACGCCTATTCTCTGTGGGGAGCCCGTGGCAAAGCCGAGGACTTGGAGGAGCAACACGGTCCGGACCTTGCGCTAGCGATCCGCGAGAGTGGAGAAGAGGTCCAAGCCGCCGAAGGATCCCCACAGCCCCTTTCGGGCGTACTCGATGCCATGACGTTGCTCAAGGCCTCCCAGGCACTCTCGGGTGAGATAGAACGCGGCGCGCTACTGACCAAACTGATGCAGTTGGCCATCGAGAACGCGGGCGCGACCCGCGGCGTACTCATCCTAAACAGCGACGGAGACCTTAGGGCCAAGGCGGTGGCAACGGACGGCGACGACGATATGCGCATCCTGCCCTCAGTGCCTCTCGAAGAAGGCAGCATGCTGTCGGACGCCATGGTGCGGCTCGTTGCCCGCACGCGCGAGACAATCGTCCTTGGCGATGCCACCGAGGACGCGACCTTCGCTGAGGATCCGTACATCGCGGCACGCAAACCACGATCCGTCCTCTGCACGCCGGTTTGCCGTCATGACGACGTCGTAGCGATGTTGTACCTGGAAAACGAGCTTACCGCCAACGTGTTCACAGACGAACGCCTCGCGGTACTGAACGTGCTCCTCGCGCAGGCCGCCATATCCCTCGACAACGCTGCCCTCTTCGAGAAACTGGTGCGTGCTGAAGAGAGCATGCGCGAAGAGAAGGAGTTCACCGACGCAGCATTCGATTCTCATCAGGACACCTTCTTTCTCTTCGAACCCGGCACGGGAAAGGCCGTTCGCTGGAATCGCGCGTTCAGGGAGATCACCGGATACACCGATGAAGAGATCGCCGAGATGGTAGCGCCGTCGGCCTACTACGGCCCCGAGGACATGGAGCGTGCGGGCGTCTTCATCCGCGAGGCCACGGAAGCCGGCAGCGGTACGATAGAGTTGGATCTGATATGCAAGGACGGCCGTACGGTTCCCACTGAGTACAACGTCTCCGTGCTCACGGATGACGAGGGCCGACCGAGATACCTCCTTTCCATCGGCCGCGACGTCACCGAACGCAAGCGAGCCGAGGAGGAGCGTCTCGGCCTCGAGCGGCAGGTCCAGCATACGCAGAAGCTGGAAAGCCTGGGTGTGTTGGCGGGCGGTATCGCCCACGACTTCAACAATATCCTCTTGGCAGTGCTCGGCTATGCGGACCTGGCGATCCAGGATCTCCCCGAGACCCATCCCGCGATGGCGAGCGTCCGCGAGATTGAGAAGGGCGCCACTCGGGCCGCCGAACTGACCCGACAGATGCTCGCCTACTCCGGGAGGGGCAGATTCGCCATCGAAGCAGTGGACGTGTCCGCGCTTATCGACGACGTGGCCCACTTGCTCCGGACGTCCATCCCGCGGACGGTCGCCCTGAACCTGCATCTGGAACGGTCGTTGCCTGCTGTTGAGGCCGACGTCTCCCAGCTACAACAGGTTGTCATGAACCTCATCACCAATGCGTCGGAGGCCATCGGCGACGAGGCCGGCGTCATGTTCCTGTCAACGGGTGAAGTGACATGCTCGGAGGAATACCTCGCGCAGAGCCTGGTCACTCCCACAGACCCGGAAGATGCCCCTTCGCCGGGGGTTTATGTCTATTTCGAAGTGAGGGACACGGGATGCGGCATGGACGAGGACACCAGGTCAAAGCTTTTCGATCCGTTCTTCACCACCAAGTTCACGGGGCGAGGTTTGGGGATGGCTGCCGTGCTGGGTATCGTTCGTGGTCACAAGGGCGCCATCATGCTGGACACCGAACCTGGGAAGGGCACAACATTCCGGGTCTTCTTCCCTGCCGTCCGTGGGCGGCGTCCGCACGCCACCGTCGCGACTCCGGACGATTCGGCAACGCCCGGTTCGACGGGGCACGGCACCGTCCTCGTCGTGGATGACGAGGATGTCGTCCGCAGTCTCGCCAGCACCATCCTCCAACGCCACGGATTCACCCTCCTTACCGCGGCCGACGGCCGGGAAGCCGTCGAGGTATTCCGCGAACACGCCGACGAAGTCACCTGCGTTCTACTCGACCTGACGATGCCGCATATGGATGGCGAGCAAACTTTCGAGGCGCTGCGCGCTATCCGGCAGGATGTCCCCGTGATCCTCTCGAGCGGGTACGACGAGCAGGTAGCCACGCAGCGGTTCTCCGACAAAGGGTTGGCGGGGTTCATCCAGAAGCCCTATCAGATGGCGAAGCTCATGGCGAAAGTGCGCGAAGTCCTGGGGGATTAGACTCGCACCGGGGTGGGTGTCCGCTCCTCTCCAGCCTTGCACAACCTTGAGATCCTCTGCTACAACGGGCGCGGTCATGGAGGATCGACAACGGCATGGGCGGGGACCAACTCATACCATCATCGGAGCAAGACGACGCCTTGGTACGCGTAGAGGGCGTGGTCGAACGCGTGGTGTACGAGAACGAGGAGAACGGGTTCATGGTGGCCCGGCTCCGCGAATCCAACGCCGTGGCCCTCACCACGTTCGTCGGCAACCTCATGGCCCTGTCCGTCGGCGAAACGGTCCGTTTGTGGGGCGGGTGGGTTGAAGACAAACGGTTCGGGCGACAACTCCGGGTCGAAAAGTACGAGACGGTGCTGCCGACGTCGGCCGACGCCATTGAGAAGTACCTTGCCTCCGGACTCGTGAAAGGCATCGGCCCGAAACTGGCCAAACGGCTCGTGAAAGCCTTCGGCGTCGAGACGCTCCGCGTCATCGGCGACGAACCCAAGCGCCTGCGGTCGGTGGAGGGCATCGGCCCGAAGCGCGTCGAACAAATCCAGGAAGCCTGGGAAGGCCAGCGCGCGGTCCGGTCCATCATGCTGTTCCTGCAAGGCCACGGCATCGGCTTGGCCCACGCCATCAAGATCTACAAACGGTACGGCGACGGTGCGGTGACCGTGCTCCGCGAGAATCCGTACCGGCTTGCCGACGACATCCTGGGCATCGCGTTCCGTACGGCCGACGACATCGCCGCCAAACTCGGTATTGCGAAGGATGCGCCGCAGCGGCTTGAAGCGGGCCTGCTGTACACTCTCCAACGCGCCACGAGCGAAGGGCATGTGTTTCTGCCGAGCGAGGAACTGGTCCCGCGTGCGGCGGAGTTGCTCGAAGTGCACCCCGACAAACTCGACACGCCCCTTGCCGCGCTTGCACGACGCAAAGGCGTGACCGTGGACGACGACGCGGTGTACCTGCCATGGCTCCACGTGGCCGAGACCGGCTGCGACGAATGGGTCAAGCGGTTGCTCGGTGTGCCGTGTCCGAAGGTACCCATCAAGGTCGATAAGGCCCTCGAGTGGGTGGAGAAAACCGTCGGCATTGACCTTTCCGACGAGCAGGCCCAGGCCATCCGCACCGCCATCGCGTCGAAAGTGATGGTCATCACGGGCGGACCCGGTACCGGCAAGACCACCGTACTCAACAGCCTGCTGGAGATCTTCAGCCGGAAGGACGTGTCCATCTCGTTGGCCGCGCCCACGGGCCGGGCCGCCAAGCGCATGGAAGTCGCCACTGGCCACGAGGCCTGCACCCTCCACCGGTTGCTGGAATTCAGCCCCAAGGAGGGCGGATTCACGCGGCACGAAGGCAACCCGCTCACGGCCGACCTGGTGGTCGTCGACGAATGCTCCATGATCGACGTGAACCTGATGCACAGTCTGTTGCGCGCGCTTCCGCCCCAGGCGCGATTGCTCATCGTGGGCGACGTGGACCAGTTGCCGTCGGTGGGACCAGGCAACGTGTTGCTCGACGTCATCGCCAGCGGCCTTGTGCCGGTGGTGTGGTTGAAGACCGTGTTCCGCCAGGCCGAGGAAAGCGGCATCATCGCCAATGCCCACCGCATCAACCAGGGTCAGGAACCCGCGTTCAATCCCAAGGATTTCTTCTTCGTGGAGCGCAAGAATCCGCCCGAAGCCCTTGCGACGGTGGTCGAACTGGTCGCCGACCGTATCCCGAAGAAGTTCAACCTGGACCCGAAGCGCGACATCCAGGTGCTGGCCCCCATGCACCGCGGCGACGTGGGCGTCGCCCGCCTCAACGAAGAACTGCAAGGCGCGTTGAACCCCGGCGTCGAACCCGTGGGCCGACGGCCTTTCGGCATCGGCGACAAGGTCATGCAGATGCGCAACAACTACGAGCTGGACGTGTTCAACGGCGACGTGGGCGTGGTGACTGCTGTGGACACGGAACTGAAAGAGGTGCAGGTCGCCTTCGATGACCAACGCGTGGTGTTGTACGAGTTCGACGACCTGGACGAGTTGGCCTTGGCCTACGCGAGCACCGTGCACAAATCCCAGGGCAGTGAATACCCGGTCGTGGTGCTTCCGCTCATGCCGCAGCATTTCATGCTGCTACAACGCAACGTGCTCTACACCGCCGTCACCCGCGCCAAGCAGATGGTGGTTGTGGTGGGCGACCCCAAGGCCGTGCGCATCGCTGTCCGAAACACCAAGGTCACCCGCCGTTTCAGCCGCCTCGCCGACCGCCTCCGCAACGCCATCTGACCCTCGCCGAAGCCGCGGAAAACGCCTGGGACAGTCCCGTCTCGCTTCGCTCGCTTGGTACAGTCCCGGGTTTTCCGCTCCCAAGTCTTCCGCCCTCGCCCACTGGGAGAGGGGTGGGGTGAGGGTCCTGCCCCTTCCTACAGCACGCCTTCGTACCGTTCCCGCACGCCCCACGACGTGAACTCGTCGCACGCCATCTCTTGCCACTTCGGGTCCAACCCAATGGATTCGTTGTCGCCGTAGAACCCTGCCACGAATCCGCCGCGTCCTTTCCACAACGTGTCGAGTATATCGCGGGCGCGTTGGCGAATCAGCGACTCGTCGCCGCTCTGCAAGATCGTCTGAATGTCCACGGGGCACCAGAACGTGACGTTGGCTTTCTCTTGGTGTCCCGCAAGCACATCCAGCCCGTGCAACTCGGGTTGGTCGAACTGGAACAGGTCGATGCCCGCCGCCACCATGTCGGGCACGACCGATTCGATCTGGCCGCACGAGTGCATGAACACCTTGATGCCCAGGTCGTGGGCCACACCGCACAACCGTTCGAAGCGCGGACCGAACTCGGACCGCCACAGGGCCGGGTCGATCAGCAGTTCGGCCTGCGTGCCCCAGTCTTCGCAGAACATCACCCCGTCCACACCCACCGCGGCATAGTTTCGGATCATCTCCTCCACCATGTCGTCAATCCGGTCGTGAAGCGCGTGAATCCGTTCGGGTTCCATAAGGATATCGACGAGATACTGGTCGAGTCGGCGCAGTTTGCGCGCGATGTTGAACGCAAATCCGGGGATGCCGCCGTTGAACCACACGTCCGGACTCTCTGCCCGTTTCTGGCGTACGGGTTCGTAGGTCGCTGGGTCGGAGTAATCGGGAAACTCGTAGGAATCCATATCGTCCAGATTCTCGAGTACGCCCCGCGTAACCTCGCCCTTCGAGGTCGGATCGATGCGGCCCCACGTGTTGCCCCATTCGTCGAACCGTTCCCATCGGCCGTCGCCGATCTCCTGCCATTCCGTGGCATGGGTCTTGACGTCCGGGCCCCCTCCCGTGAAGTCACTCTCGCCAAACGAACGCGCCACGCGTTCGGGTCCATCGAAGTCCACAGTACGCCGGACGATTTCTCGGGATGTCACGTCGGATTCCTCCTTGGATGCGGTCAAATTCATGCATGAGTGGGCTGACGATAACAGGTCGTGGGCATGGAGTAAACCTGGAATGGCAAGCCGCGGAGCTCGCCTGCTGCACCTGGCATGTCCAACCCCTGCCGGGTTGACGGGAGAGAGAATGTGCCCCAGGTAGACGCGTGTTCGATGACGAACACGCATGTCAACCTGGGGCTCTGAAAGCCCAGCCCTGCCGGGCTGAGGACGCGGCGCGTTCTCTATCTCCGAGAACCCCGCAAG
>JAAEQP010001420.1 GCA_024231375.1 bacterium
GATCGCAGTGGACGAGTTTGACTTCACGGACGCGACCATGACCCCTCTTGACTCAGCGGGAATCCACTTGAAATCGGGCTCCCGGAGCATGTCCAGCGCGTGCGGTCATTGGGGGTCCATACGCAGTTGGCACGTCAGCACGGAGCTGGAAGACATCGCCCGCGTGCGGATCGCGTTCGACGAGGAGTAGCGCTCAGTTCTACTCGTACTCGAACCACGCCGTGGCGCGGCATTTCCGGTTGGCGGTCACGCGCACCCAGTAGGCCTGGAAGGCGTCGGGGAAGGTGTAGCTTACACGCTCACCGGCCGGCACTGTGAAGCGTTTGTAGGGCTGCCAGAGCCCGGTTCCGGCGATGTCGACTTCGACGGTGAATTCCACCGTTTCCTGAGAGTCGTGGTGCAGTGCGAGCGTCTTCTTGTCGAACCCGGTCATGAGATAGGGGTCGGAAGGCTTCCCGGCCTTGACCACGGTGGCGTGCAAGGGGCCGCCGTGTCCGACCGGTTTGCCGAAAGACCACAGGTCGTCGACGGCTCCGACCCACACCGCGCACGCGCCGTCGCCGGACCGGATGATGTGTGGGTTGTCCACGGCTTCCTCAGCGATTCCCGTCATCACCAATAGCCCCCGCCATGAGCAGTAGTCGGTGATGCGCCGGTTATGGGTAGCGATGGGCCGGATCTTGGCAAATCCGCCTGCGTTCTCGGCGGGTAGTTCGTAGAAAGTTCCGTGACAGTTGAAGAGATCGCGCTCGGTGCAGACCTCGCGGTCCACGCGTAGCGGGATGAGAGACGGCTCGTCGAAGGCTGGATCGCCTTTGGGAAGGCGGAAGCGTTGGCCCTCGTCGTCAACGTAGAGCACCGAAGCCGCGTCGGCTTCCAACACGCCTTTGGGGACAGCGACATGTCTCTTCAGCCATTTGTGCGCCCGGGGATCGTCCACGTGCCGAAGTTGCATGTCGACGTCCAGTTCATAGTAGCCCTCTGCCTGAACCTTCCCATCGACAATCTGCGTGGCGGCGAAATGCAGGTTCCGAAGATTGTCGCCGCGGGCGCGAATGAGGCCCCCGGACCAGGAATCGTGCTTGAGGGACGCGACACCCTCAAACATCGAGGCCGGTGTCGTGCCGCGCGTGTCGTCGGAGGCATAAGTGAAGAAGACGGTGGCCTCGTTACAGGCACGGTCCACGCTGACCCGAATCCATTGGCCTGTGTCGTCCCGTTGGAACTCGACCCAGTCGTACCCGTCGCGGACTTCAACACTGCGCAGCGTGCGCCAATTGCTGGTTCCATCGTCGACTTCGAAGGTGAAGGTCGTGGGGTGTGGTCCATCGCAGGCGATGTGGGCGGCGCGGAGGTCGTATCCCGCGAATAGAAACGCATCGGACGGCGTGTTGGGCGCAACGGCATCGTTGAGCCACACGGCGCCGCGGCCCAGGGGCGGGCCCAGCCGGTCGATGCGTTCGGGCGGAACGAACCAGAGGTTGGATTGGCTCTGGCCGGGTCCGGCGAGCTTTCCCTTGGCCTTGCGCTTGTTCAGAAACTCGTTGCGCGCCGTGTCGTCACAACCGAAAACGATTCGGTCGCCCCATCGGCAGAAATCGCCGATGACCTTGAGGTAGGTGGACCGCGGGCCGATCCCGGCCGTGTCCCCGGCGGCGAACGTGCGCGGGAACCGCCAGAACATGCCGTGCATGGTCATGAGCAGGTCGTCTTCGCCGATGTCGCGTATCCGGGGCCATTCGGTATTCCATCCGTGGGCGCCGTCGTAGCAGTGGCTGGCTTTGGGCAACCGATAGCAGTGCCACTCGCCCTGGTCCAGCATCATGAGGATGAGTGATCGATGGTCCCATCCGACGCTCCACAGGGGATCGGAATCGGGGTGGTCGTTCCCGTGGACGCCGCCCGGTCCGGTGACTTCGGTAAACTGGTTGCGGCGCACGACGGTCCAGTCGGCGCCATCCCACGAGGCCAGACAACCCGAGGCGATATCGGGTCTGCGTTGAGCCTTCGGTGAGCGCTCCCCGTTGTTGGCGTATACAAGCACGCCTTGGCCCGAGAAGAGTCCCTTCCCGTGATAGCCGGGGAGTAGCGGTCCGGCCACGTCGCCCGCGGCGTTTCCGTCCGGGTACAGTTCAGTGACTTCCAGCGAGGCGACATCCACCTCGTAGAAGC
>JAAEQP010001421.1 GCA_024231375.1 bacterium
CACGATGTACTCTTCAAGGCAATCCGCTCAGGCGAGCCCGTCAACAACGGCGACTACATGGCCCGCAGCACGATGATCGGCGTGATGGGGCAAATCTCCTGCTACACGGGCGAAGAGATCACCTGGGAACGAATCAACAAGTCTAACTATGCTTACCCACCCAATCCGGAGGATTGCCATGACGGCATGGAGCCACCGGTTGTTCTCGACGCCAACGGAAGCTATCCGGTGCCCAAGCCCGGATTCACGAGATTGCTTGAAGCGTGACTCCGGTATGGCCGGGCGCGCACCGGCGGGAGAACTTGATGCCACAGATGAATTCACAGTCGGTCGCTCTTGCGGCGATGAACGAGCATTTCGCCGCGGGATTCATGGAAATGCCCGACACTTCGCCGGTAGTGCGATGGGCGCGTGCGGTACGCCGCCGGTGGGAGAGCGAAACGCCTCCCGCCTACGAGGGCGGACTCCTCTACCCGTGCGGGCCGTCCGGACAGGCAGGCATCAACCGTTGGCCAGCCACTCACGGCAGACTCATCGACCTGTGCGAGCCGTGCGTGACGGCATCGCAGAACCGTATTGTGAAGCCCGACTACAGTTTCACGTGGCTCTACGACGAGGGAGCGCTGGAGGAGGGGCTTCAGGACGCCACGCCGGAGCAGCGGGATGCATTGACGGCTTTGCGGGAGGTCATGCGCGCGGAGTGTGCCCGCGTGGACATCATCACGACGCCACACATCGTTGGCGGCAATGGCTATACACACAGCATCCCGGACTTCGGCCGCGTACTCCGCGAAGGACTGGATGAGCATGCCCGGCGGATTCAGTCGGGACTGGACGAGACTCAAGGCGAGAATGGCCCTGAACGCGCCGACTTCTATACCGGTATGGCGGACGTCGTAGCCGGAATCCGGACCTGGCACGGGCGTCTGACGGAAACGCTTCGCGCATGGTCTCCCCCATCCCCCGAGGATACGGCGAATCGCGACCGGCTTCTCGCGGCCTTTGAACGCGTACCCTTTGCCCCTGCACGGACCTTCTTCGAAGCCTTTGTGGCCTACAACCTCGTGTATTACCTCGACGGCTTCGACAACCCGGGACGGCTGGATCAGGAACTCTACCCCTACTACGAGAAGGACCTCGCGACCGACGCAATCACACGCGACCAGGCACGCGACCTGTTGCTGGCGTTCACCGACGTCGTGTGTGAGAACGGTGGCTGGAGCGCAGCTATCGGCGGGACAACACCGGACGGAGATCCCGGCTACAACGATTTGACCACGCTATGCATCGAGACAGTCCATGGCAGACACCGGCCAAACTATGAGCTTCGCGTGCGCGACGACATGCCCGACGAAGTGTGGGACGCCGCGCTCGAAGCCCTTGCCACGGGCTGCGGCCAGCCGGCTCTCTACAATGAACCCGCTTACCTCGAAGCCCTCAAAGGACTCGACCTGGGCCTAACCGATGAAGACGCGACGCGTTGGAATGGCGGCGGGTGTTCAGAAACGATGATTCACGGCTGTTCGAACGTGGGGTCTCTCGACGCGGGTATCAACCTGCCACTGGTCCTGGAGCAGACGCTCGACACGCACCTGACAGCCGCCGAGGACTTCGAGTCTTTGGTCGATCAATTCAAGTCAGATCTAACGGCAACCGTGCTTGAAATCGTGGACGATCTGAACAGGCATCAGGAGGCTAAGGCGCTATACCGTCCGCAACCCATGCGCAGTCTACTGATTGACGACTGCATCGACCGGGGCGTCGACTTCAACGCGGGCGGCGCGCGCTACAACTGGAGCGTGGTGAACGTGGCGGGCTTGGCGAACGTGGTTGACTCGCTCATGGCTATTCGTGAACTGATCTACGACACGCAGGAATTGGATGCGGCCGAATTGATTCAGGTTCTCGCCAGCGATTATGCAGACGCGGAACCGCTCCGGCGTCGGCTGAGCCGGTGCCCACGATTCGGGAATGGCGACACCAAGGCCGACGCCCTTGCGGCAACGCTGGCGGAGCACGTGTTTGAGGAGTTCTTGCGCCATCGTCCCTGGCGGGGTGGCCGCTTCATGCCGTCGTGCATCATGTTCGAAGCCTACGGCCCCGCAGGAGAAGACGTAGGCGCTACGCCCGACGGACGGCGAGCAAACGAACCCATCGCGGACTCCATCGGCCCCCATCAGGGACGCGACACCCATGGCCCGACGTCGATGCTGCGAAGCGTGGCGTCCTTGCCGCTGCACCTGGCGGCGGGCACCCCCGTGACGAACCTCCGCTTCACCACCGACATGTTCGCGACAGCGGAAGCACGTGGCCGCGTGCGCGACTTGGTTCGCACCTACTTCAAGATGGGCGGCATGCAAATGCAGGTGTCCGTGGTGGACCAAGAGGTGCTGCGCGACGCCCTCGACCATCCCGAACGTCACGAAAACCTCATCGTTCGCATCGGCGGGTACTCCACCTACTTCAACCGCTTGTC
>JAAEQP010001422.1 GCA_024231375.1 bacterium
CCACAGGGACCATTGACGCTCCCGCCTGAGGGGCTCCGCGACGTCACCGTTGTGTTGGGTCCCGATTCGTCCATCGAAGGTATTCTTGTCGATGGCAACGGCGCCCCCATGGAAGAAGTTCGTATCTCGCTGTGGCCCGAGCCCTCCTATTGGTCCACGCTGCCAGGCTTCGACACCAAACCGACGGACAGCGAAGGGCACTTCCGCGTGGCCGGGCTGTGGCCGGCGGCCTATCGGGTCAGCATCGGACTTCCCGGCGAGGACAGCCGCCGTCCGCTGGAGAACGTCGCGCCGATCGAGGTGGGCGTTGACGAAGCGATCACCGGAGTTGTGCTTGTCTACGAAGCGGAAGAAGCACACACCATCTCGGGCCACGTCACAGACCACCGCGGACGGCCCGTGAAGGGCGCCACCGTTGTTGCCAGCGGGGCGTCGTGGGACCAGGCGTCAACGGACGAGTTCGGCTTCTACTGTCTGTCAGAGATCAAGGAAGGCTCGAACGACCTCCTGGTCTGGCATCGCAGGTTCTGCACCGCCAGGACATCGGATATCCCTGAAGGCAGCGATGACGTCGATTTCGAGTTGATTCCCCGTGGCGCCGTTGAAGGCTGTGTACTGGATGCAGACACCCGACAACCCATTACGGACTTCGAGATCCTGGAACACAGTCGAAAGGATTGGTGGCAAGGTAGGGCGGAATATGTGCGCGTTCAGGACAACGAAGGGCGGTTCGTCTTGACGGGTATTGAGACGCGAGAGGAGTGCACCGTTGTCGCTCGTGCGGAAGGCTATGTACCGGCGGGCTCGGACCCGTTTGTCGTCAGGGGCGGAGCTACCACGCGCGGCGTCATCGTGAAGCTCGAACGTGGGTCTTCACTATCCGGTGTCGTCCTGAACCCCGAAGGAAACCCGGTCCGAAACGCGCGGATCACGCTCGGCGAATTCCCCAGAAGTCGCATGCTTGTGGACGAGTTTGCGCGTGCAGTCACGGAGAGGGACGGGAGCTTTCGCGTCGACTCGCTGCCCGTCGGGGAGATGACGGTGCACGCCCATCATCCCAACTTCGGGCCAGCCCGCGTGACGGTGCACGTCGAGCCCGATGCTGAGAATCGCGTGGAACTCACGCTCGGCCGAGGAGGAACGTTGCGTGGTGTCATATGCACCCAAGGTGTGCCGATCCCCGCTTTGCAGGTCAGCATCGGCGACGTCTCCCCCGCGCTCTATGAAGCCCGCACTGACGAAAACGGCGTCTACATTTCCTGGCTCCTGGGGGAGGATTTTGTGCTGTTTGCGTTGAGCCATGACGGGAAGGAAACATGGCGCCACCAAATCCCCTGTGGCTACGTCTCGAAGTACGGCCCCGGGGCTTCGCCGATCGTGCTGGACGGCATCGTCATCATGG
>JAAEQP010001423.1 GCA_024231375.1 bacterium
CTGCCCGACGTGATGGGAGTGGTGCTCGTGGAAGAAGCAGACCGATCGGCCGGATCCGACGGATCGGTCCGATCGGGCTCAAAAGGCGACACTGCCGCAACGACGGTTCACGCCCGCTGGTCGTCACCCACCTCCCTCACCACCGACCCCAACGGCATCGCCCGATTCGAAGGCCCATTCGGCGACTACCAACTCATCCTCGATGGCCACATCTGGCACGCGCCCCTACACCCCGACGCCCCCGCAACGCTCGAGTTCCACAAGCCTCCCACGCCGGAGCCACCCGCCGCGTTCATGAACGCCTTCACCGCGTCTTCCGCGGATGAAGTCCGTGCCTGGCAAGCCGACATCCGCGCCCGCCTTCTCGAGATCGTGTCGGCACAGAACGCGCGGCAGGAACATGCGCTGGATGTGGAGACAGGCGAGGACGTCGATCATGGCACGTATGTGGCGCATGACCTTCTGTTCACGGGAAACGAGGGGCAACGCATCGAAACGACGCTCACGATTCCAAGAGGCGAGGGGCCGTTCCCGGCGATGGTGTGCCTCCATGGACATGGAGGCAATCGGTTCATGGTTCACGATTCGGAATCGAACTACGGTGGACTCGCTGTGCCGTTTGCCCGGCGCGGGTTCGTCACGATTGCACCGACGCTGGAGCATCGCGAGTATGCCCCGAACCACCTCTGGAACCTGATGCGGCTGGTCGACGTGCTCGAGACGTTGGCCAGCGTCGATCCGGAACGCATCGGCGTGGCCGGACTGAGCATGGGTGGTGAATGGACGATGTGGTTGGCGGCGATGGATGTGAGGCTGAAGGCGGCGGTGGTGAGCGGATGGATGTGCACGACGGAGGGGGTGCTCAGCGTTCACAATTGCCCGTGTTGGATGCCGCCTGGGCTGCTCGAGTTGTGCGACGTTGCCGACGTACATATTCTGGTCGCACCGCGGCCGTTGTTGTTCGAGAGCGCGGTGGGCGACGGGTGCTTTCCGGTCCGGTGTACCCGGGAAGGGTATTGGAGTGTGTTGCGCGGTTACAGCCTCCTTGGCACGCCGTTGAATGTGCGGCAACACACATTTCCTGGCGGACATGCGTGGAACGGCGGCGTTGCGTACGGATTCATCGAGCGGGCGCTGAAAGACTGAATGGGGATGCGTGCGCCGTCCCGGGAACGTGAGAATGGGAATAGTGGGGCTGTTGCGGAAGTCCC
>JAAEQP010001424.1 GCA_024231375.1 bacterium
CGGCGGCAGCACCCACCATTTGATCATCCGCAATTGCGACCTCAGCTATATCGGCGGCGCTCATCACATAACTCTCGAAAGCGGCCACCCTGTCCGCTATGGCAACGCCATCGAGTTCTGGGGCGCCGCGAGCGACAACCTCGTCGAAGGCTGCCGCATCTGGGAAGTCTACGACGCCGCTCTGACGAACCAGAACAAGACGGTCACCGTCACGCAGGAGAATATCGTCTACCGGAACAACCTCATCTGGAATTGCGAATACTCGTTCGAGTACTGGAACAGCCCGGAAACGTCCGTGACGAAGAATATTCGCTTCGAGAACAACACCTGCGTGAACGCGGGAGTCGTGTGGTCCCACGGGCAACGCCCCAACGGGGGCAACGGCAGCCACCTCATGTTCTACACGAACCGGGCCGCCACGTCCGGCTTCGAAGTCAAATACAACATCTTCTGCAACGCCACGGAATGGGGAAGCCGGTACTCGGCCGGATGGGAAACATTGCCCGACATGAACCACAATCTCTGGTTCACCACCACAGGCGTC
>JAAEQP010001425.1 GCA_024231375.1 bacterium
ACCGTGAATCCCCTGGTCTCCCGAGAGCGGGTCCTGTCCCATTCGAAACGGGAGATCGTGACGCAGCTTATGGACAAACTGGGCGAGATCGACGAGGCCATCCAGGTGATCGAAGCCGAACTGGAGGAGATTGAGGGAGGTGCCCGCCCCCAAGTAATTGTCCGCCAGCAGATCTTCCCAGAGACGACCATCTCCATAGGATACGCCACGAAACGCATCCGGGAACCCTTGTCGGGCCCCGTGCGCGCCGTGGCCAGTCGCGGCGAAGTGCATTTGCAGGCATGGTCGCGCTGAGAACGGTTGTGCCGGTGTTGACGATATACGAGAAACGTAAGATGGCGGCGATGGAAGTATCGCAAGGAGCGACCCAATCATGAAAGTAGAGTACATCAATCCGTTCATCGAGAGCGTGTTCGAGTTGTTCACGACCATGCTCGGATGTGAAGTGGAGCGTGGGGACATCGGTGTGTCCAGCACAAGCGGAGATCCTAGGGACATCATGGCCCTGATAGGACTGAGCGGTCCCGCCCGCGGCACGGTTGCCCTGTCCTTTCCGACGGCGACGGCCCTTGCCATGGTCGGCCAGATCCTCGGAACGGAAACCCGGGTGATCGACGACACGGTCTCGGACGGGATTGCCGAGGTGGTCAATATCGTGGCGGGTAGCGCCAAAGCCAAGCTCAAGGTAGGCGGCAGCAAGGTGATTGACCTCAGTCTGCCCACCGTCGTGCGAGGGAACAGCTTCAGCATCGACTACCCCACTCAGGCCGTGTGGCTCGAAGTGCCGTTCTCAAGCGAATTGGGAGCATTCAGCCTTCGAGTTACGTTCGAACTTGACGAAGACGAGAAAGGAGGCTCCGCATGAAGGCGCTCGTAGTTGACGATTCGACGGTGATGCGTAAAGTGCTCGTCGGGGCGCTGGCTCGTGCGGGGATCACGGACGTCGGCCAGGCCGCAGACGGCAAGGAAGCGGTCGACGCGTGTGAGAGCGATGCGTACGATCTGGTGCTCATGGATTGGAACATGCCCAACATGCTCGGGATCGACGCAGTCAAAGCAATCCGAGCCAATGGCAAGACCATGCCCATCATCATGGTCACGACGGAAGCCGAGAAGAGCCGGGTGGTCGAGGCGCTGAAATCGGGCGCCAACAACTACATCATCAAGCCCTTCGAGCCAGCCACCATCGTAACCAAGATCCAGGAGGTGCTTCCCAAGACGGAGTAGCCATACGCCTTCGACGCCCGTGACGGATCCGGGTCGACGTGCGTGTGCGCACCAACGCGGACGCGAGCATGCAACTCCCACAGAAGATCGGCTACTACCTCGAACCCGGCTACATCTATTTCAGTAGACGGGCCGCCGCCGTTCGTGCCGTTCTGGGCAGTTGCGTGGCCATCTGCATCTGGGATCGAGCACTAAAATTCGGAGGCATGAACCATTTCATCTGGCCCTCGATGCAGGATCCCGACAACGCGACCCCCAAGTACGGCAACGTCGCGACTACCGCCCTCCTTCGCATGATGCAGGAGGCTGGCTGTCGGCGGCATGACCTCGTCGCCCACCTGTTGGGAGGTGCCGCACAGGAAGACTGTCCAACCGACGACCTCGGGGGCCGCAATGCGGCGGTGGCGCGGGAAGTGCTCGCCAAGAAAGGCGTGAAAGTTCTCTCGGAAGACGTGGGCGGCCACGTGGGCCGCAAGGTTGTCTTCGACACGGGCAGCGGCGAATTGGCCGTATTGAAGGTGCAACAGATTCGCGATTCGGACTGGCATGAACCGAAACCGGCGTGAACCACTGGAAGCGTGCTAACGTGGATGCCAAGACTTTCGAAGGATTCAGAGAACTCGTCTACCGGCGTAGCGGGATTGCTCTGGGCGATCAGAAACAGGCCCTGGTGACCGCGCGGGTCGGCAAACGGATGAAGGCCCTCGGCATAGCCAATCATCGGGCATACCTGGACTATGTCGAGTCGGATTCGAGCGAACAAGAATTGGTCCACCTTATAGATGCCATCTCGACCAACGTGACCAGTTTCTTCCGCGAGCCCGACCATTTCGACTTTCTTCGCGAGGCGGTTCAGGAATGGGCCTCTGACGGACAAAGCCGATTCCGGTTCTGGTCCGCGGCGAGCAGTACGGGCGAGGAGCCCTACTCCATCGCCATGACCCTGTCGGACTCCATCGACACACACCGCCTCGACGTACGCCTCTTGGCAACCGATATCTCCACGCGTGTCCTCGAGCGATGTGTTGTCGGTGTGTACGACCGCGACAGAGTCGATACCGTCCCCACCCGGTTGCGCGACCGGTTCTTCACCAAGCTCCGCGACGGGGGACGCACAACGCAGTACGCCGTGGCAGACGGATTGAAGGAAATGGTCCGTTTCAGACGCCTGAACCTGTCCACTATGCCCTTTCCCATGAAAGGTCCCCTGGACATGGTGTTCTGCCGGAACGTGATGATCTACTTCGACAACGACTTACGCGCACGATTGATGGACGAGATACACCGGCTCCTCAAGCCGGGCGGTTATCTCTTGGTTGGCCACGCCGAAAGCCTGACTGGTATACTGACCCCGTTCAAGACGGTCCGGCCTTCGGTCTATGTGAAATGAGCCGGAGCGTTCCCGCCCCGTGCGGCGGGTGGCGCCCGAAGGACCCCCGTGCCGGGGGACTGGAAGGAGTTGCAGCGTGCAACTGACCGTAGGCATATCCGAGATGGTGACCTCGGACTCTTCCGACGACATCATCGTCACCTACTCGCTCGGGTCCTGTGTCGGGCTGTCCATCTACGATCCCGTCGCCAAGGTGGGCGGCCTGATCCACTGCATGCTTCCTCTGTCCCGAATCGATCAGGAGAAAGCCCGCGCAAATCCGTGCATGTTCACCGACACCGGCGTACCTCGCCTGATACAGACCGTCCTCGACAAGGGGGGCACACGGAAGAACCTCGTCGCCAAGGTCGCGGGCGGGGCCGCGCCTCTGAAGGATAACGGCGTTTTCAAGATCGGCGAGCGCAACTACGTCGTCCTGCGCAAGATCCTCTGGAAGAACGACATCCTAATCGCATCCGAAGACGTGGGTGGAACCATAGCCAGGACCATGTACCTGTACATGACTGATGGGAAAACAACCATCAAGTCCGGCGGACAGGAGCGAGAGCTATGAGTCTTAGGGATGAAATCCTGGACAAAGTCCATTCTCTTCCGCCCATGCCTTCCACCGCGATGGGACTCATGAAGCTTCTCAAAGACCCGGAGGCCGACATCGCCGAGATTCGTCGATTGATGGAGCATGACCAGGGCCTCACAACCAACACCTTGCGCCTGGCCAACTCGGCCTACGTGGGCGGAGGTGGGGCCATCGCCACCCTGCAAGACGCTATCGTCCGCCTCGGCACACGCCGCGTGTTCGAACTGGCTTTGGGGTCGGCCGTGGCTCCGGTCGCCCAGCGGCCGATCCGCGGATACGACCTGCCCGCCGGCGGGTTGCTTCGCCACTCCGTGTCGACCGCCATCGCGGCCGAGCAACTCGCGGACACCCTCGGTATGGCTGCTCCCGATCAGACGTTCACGGCCGGTTTGTTGCACGATTTGGGAAAGATCGTGCTCGGAACCTTCCTTGAGGTCGATGCCGGGCCTATCATGGAAATGGCCTTCGAACAGCGAGTTTCCTTTCAAGAAGCCGAACGGCGCGTCCTCGGACTTGATCATGCCGAGGCCGGCGCGGTACTACTGGAGGGGTGGGAAATTCCACGCGTCCTGGTGGATGCGGTAAGATGGCATCACGAACCGGACGAGTATACCGGCGACGACTCGCTGTTGGTGGGCCTCGTACATGTGGGAGATGAATTGGGTCGCATGAGCGGCACGGGGGACGGAGCGGATGGGCTGAACTATGCGCCCTCCGAAAACGTGCTGCAGCGCCTCAACGTCACGAATCGCGTGGCGGAGGTCGTTGTCAGCCGTGTCCTCACAAGCCTTGCCGAACTGGGGGGAATGCTCTCTCAAAACTCAGGAGTTGACGGATATGGCGCTTAACATACTGATCGTGGACGATTCCGAGACTGTGCGGGACATCATCGCCAAGACCCTCGACTTGGCGCAGGTTCCGGTTGGCGAACTGTTCAAAGCCGAGAACGGGAAGGAGGCGCTGGACATTCTGAAGGACAACTGGATCGACTTGGTGTTCTCCGACATCAACATGCCCGTCATGGGCGGCGTCGAGATGATTGAAACCATGAGCCAGGACGACCTGCTCAAGGCCATCCCCGTTGTCGTCGTGTCCACCGAGGGCAGCGCCACCCGCATTGAACAACTCATGAGCAAAGGCGTTAACGCGTACGTTCGCAAACCGTTCACGCCAGAGAAGATCCGTGCCGTGGTGGACGAGATCATAGGAGCAAGCGATGGAAGCGAATCCTAAGGAAGTGCTCGGACAGGTTTTCCCGGAGATTCTCGAGAACTTGGCGTTCATGTTCGCGGACGAGGCGGACCCGGCCGAACTGCAAGACCCGCCGGAAGATGGCATTACTGCGGCCATGGAGTTCACCGGACAGTTCAGCGGATCCATCGCAGTCACCGTGCCCGCCGCCATGTGCTTGGAACTCGCCGCGAACATGCTCGGCGTGGACGAAGAAGACGAACGCGCCATGGACAAGGCGCGCGATGCGCTAAAGGAACTGCTCAATATCACCTGTGGCCACGTGCTGACCTCACTTGCCGGCGAGGAGCCCGTATTCGACCTCTCCGTGCCGCGGGTGGAGGATTTGGACCCAGCATCGTGGCCGGCACTGACCGAAGACGCGGGCGCCGTCGGATGCTTGGTGGATGACGCGCCCCTCTTGCTGCGCATTTCCGTGAGCGGGGCCTAGACCTCGGATTGGGCCTCTCACCGCAACGTCTTGATCGGCGCGCGGGACATGGGGCAGGCAGAGGCGAGGACATGGCGCCCCAAGGCGAGGGCGCGGGAGTAGGTTGATATGGCGGGTCCGCCCATTCGAGTCCTTATCGTGGACGATTCGGCGTTGGTGCGCGACATCCTCAGCCGCGAATTGTCCCGCGATCGGGACATAGAGGTCATCGGCACCGCCCCCGATCCCTATATCGCACGCGACAAGATTGTTGCACTCAAGCCCGACGTCATCACGCTCGATGTCGAAATGCCGCGCATGGACGGGATCACCTTCCTTCGGAAGCTCATGGCCCATTTCCCGCTCCCCGTCATCGTCGTGTCCTCACTCACCGAGAGAGGCGGCGAGCTTGCCCTGGAAGCCTTGGACGCAGGCGCGGTCGATGTCATGTGCAAGCCCGGCGCGGCCTATTCGGTCGGCGATATGTCCGTCAACCTGATCGACAAGATAAAGGCCGCCGCACGCGTGTCCGTAGTGAAGCGGACGGCCGCGCCGAAGGGCGCTGTGGCCCAACCTCGTCTCGCCATGACGCGCACCACCAACAAAGTCGTCGCCATCGGATCCTCAACCGGCGGCACCGAAGCGCTTACCCAGTTGCTCACCGCATTGCCGACGAACGCACCCGGCATCGTCATCGTCCAGCACATGCCCGAGCATTTCACCCGATCCTTTGCCGACCGGCTCAATGAACTCTGCGCCATGGAAGTGAAAGAAGCCGAAGACGGTGACAGGGTGGTCCCCGGCAAGGTTCTGATTGCGCCCGGAAACTACCACATGCTTCTGCGTCGATCAGGCGCCGTGTACAACGTCCAAGTGAAGACCGGACCTCTCGTCACCCGGCATCGGCCCTCCGTGGACGTGCTATTCAAGTCCGTTGCCCGGTACGCGGGAAAGAATGCTGTCGGCGTCATGCTGACCGGTATGGGCGCGGACGGCTCCAAGGGCATGAAGGAAATGCACGACGCCGGCGCTCAGAACATTGCCCAGGACGAAGCCACCTGCGTCGTCTTCGGCATGCCCAAGGAGGCCATCGCCTGCGGAGCCGTGGACCACGTGGAGAGCCTGGACCACGTAGCAGCGAAGATCCTCGAAG
>JAAEQP010001426.1 GCA_024231375.1 bacterium
CCTGGAGGATGCTTCCCTTCCACGGTTTCCACCCCACGATCCGTCGCCCGCCGCTGATGACGACGTCCTTGCCTTTCACTCCCTCGACGGTCAGGCCCGAATCCTGCGGCCCAAGTTCCACGGCCTTCGACAGGACGTGGACCCCTTCGTGAAGGACGATACGCGCGGGGCGTGTCTTCCGCGCAACGTCCCGCGCATGCCCGAGCGTGGCGAGGGGGCCGTCGGTCTTCTCCGCGTTCGGCTGGGCCAGTGTGCCGGACCATGCGTCGTTGCCGTTGGTTGCCACATGGACCGTGGTCGGCGCGCCAAGGGCTGTGCCAATGACGGCCAAGGCGAGAAGCACGGACGCCACTGCCATGCAGATGCGGTTTCTCATCCTTCCCTCCGTTGTCTAGCGCGTGAACTCGATGAATCCTGCCCGGGTCACATCGTATGAGTGGGCGCGTGTGCCTTCCCACATGAGCCACAGATCGTCTTTCGCCTTGCGCACGGTCAGGTTGAAGGCGATCCGCTTGTCGGATGCCGGGTCGCAGTCGAACATCCGGAACGGAATGTACAGCTCGGCCGTCCAGCGCTCCTTACCCAGGACCTTGGTCTTGCAGGCGA
>JAAEQP010001427.1 GCA_024231375.1 bacterium
GGCGCTGTACGACGAGCACTTCGAAACGGCATGCGACGTGGACTACGCGTTCCAGGACCGCTGGCCGCGGACCGCAAAGATCCTTCTCCCCGAACTCACCGTTCACATCCCGCACGGCACGGAAGGCACGAACTGGTCCGGGCGAGTCAGTGAATCGTTGATCTGTAGCGACAACAGTGCCATGCGTTGTGAATGAAGACAATTCGGCGGATTGCGTGATGGCCGGGAGAAGACATCCCGGCCATTCGTGTGTCCGGGAGCAATAGCCGGAATCAACGGAGTGCCGCGGAGAGGAAACCGGTCTCTGACCTGGCGTGGGCCTGAGCCTTGGACCACCTGTTGCCGCCGAGAACGCCACACATACCCGCAGCATGCCGAGCGGCGTGCCTGTCGGGTACTGTCGCGTATTCCGGCAGGTCGGTGCGGGAAGCGACGCGCAAGGGACGGATTTGCCCGGTGTTCGGGTCCGTGCGATTTGAGCCAGGGCACGCTGGACCGGGTCGGTGCGTACGATCACGGCAGTTGTCTGCTCAACTCCGTGTATTGGCACA
>JAAEQP010001428.1 GCA_024231375.1 bacterium
GTCGAGCATGCGGCGGAAGTCGTGGTACTTCTTGGCCTTGGGAAATCGTTCGAAGTTCTTGCCCGCCCGGACCTCGTCCACGTCGCACAGGGCCACGACGTTGACCAGATCTCGCTGCCGGCTGATGTCGTTGAGGTTCGCGTTTCCCTGCCCGCCGATGCCGATGAAGGCCACGTCGATCTTCTCGTTCGCCGACGCGGCCCGAACCGGTTTGCGCCCCCCCGCCAGGCAGAGCCCCATTCCCCCGAGTGCGGTCTTCTGCAACATCCCGCGACGCGTCATCCGTTCAGACATCGTGCGCTTCACTCCTTCCGTTGTGAGCAGTGTGCGTATCGACGCACCCGCCCCACCTGTCTGCGCTACGTGACTTCCTCCACCCTTCCCTCGAGATCGACCCAGATGGCGACGATGTCGATCGACCAGAAGCGCTGGCCGAGGACGCGAAGGGCCTCCTGCAAGTGCAGGATCTGTTGTTCCTTGTCGGCGGGGTTTCCCGCGCAGTCTTCATGGCCCACGACAGCGATGCCTTTTGACTGGTGGTTGAGAACCGACAATTCCACACGTCGCATGATGGACGCCACCGCGCTTCGGTCGGTCTGCTTGGCGAGA
>JAAEQP010001429.1 GCA_024231375.1 bacterium
CAACGCGATGGACGACCCGGAAATGCGCAAGACAACACTGGAACTCCTCCGAGCCGTCGGCGTGAACGATCTCGTCGCGGGCGACGCATGGACAAGCGACCACGCACCCAGCTACGGTATTTCACATACGGCGTGCATCACCTTTCAGCCTTGGTCGTTGGGGATGGCAACCTACCTCGAGAAGTCCCCCGAGAAGCGTCGGATTAGTGCTGACGGTACCCCGGACGATGACTATCTCTGCATGACGGCACTGCTCAACGAATCATGGGACGCCGTGGCCGACAAACTGCGGGAGAAGATTGAGCGGGACCACCCGGACACCCTGGACTACGATTATGAATACCCGCCGTTTGATCGGCCGCATGCGTGTTTCTGTGCACGCTGTGTAGCGGCGTTCCGTGAACGCGCGGAACTGGGCGATGATCTTGAGGTGACTGCCGACATCATCCGTCAGGACTACGCCGCCGAGTGGGTAGACTTCATGGCTTGGCGCACGGCCGTCCTGTTCAAGAGTCTGAAGGATGAGATCCAGCGGATCGCGCCCACGACAGAATTCAGCACCTACAGCGGATACCAGAGCAAAGAAAACCCCTTCAGATACGGCGTGGATTGGCGGTATGTGGGCGAGCTCGGGGCCTGCGACGTGATCGGATGCGGGTACGGGCGTCCCGTGGAGGGCATCGCCGCGACCCGCCAGGCGGCCAAGGGAATCCCCACGGTATTCGGGGAACTCCACTATCCGCACAGCACTTCCGAGGCCATGCCACCCATACCTTTCACCAAGGCGCGGCTGTTGCGTCGCGCGTTGGACGCCACCGGCGGCGTGCTTCTGTTTCACCGGCTTCCCATGGACGGCCGGTCGTGGTGGGCCATCGCCGAAACCACACGTCTGGCGGCCGCTTTCGAGGATCTCTTCCTTCATGGGCTCCGGACCGCACTGCCGGGACTTGACGATGCGGCGGTACAGACGGTCTCGCACGACGCGGTGACACTCGTCTGCATTATGAACCAGGGCAGAGAAGAGCGGTCCTGGACCATCCCCCTGCCCAAAGAGATAGGCGTCGGCAGGGAATTCTATTCCGGAGCTTCGACGGACGCAGGCGAGACGGTGGAATGTGTGCTCGCCGCGGGCGAGACAGCCGTCTATGTCTTCGGCGAATGAGATGTTCGACAGCTACGCCATAGCCAAGCAACTCACCCATACGAATGCTCGCTTCAGCGCGGCTTGGAAAGCGAGTACTGGCGCGTTTCGCCCTGCTCCAACACGATGTCGATGTGATCAGTTGCTTCATGCCATATTTCGCCACTGGGCAGTGACCGGACGCACACCGGACCCGGCAAACGAATGGTCTTCGGTCCGGCTTGTG
>JAAEQP010001430.1 GCA_024231375.1 bacterium
GCGGCTGCGGTTCGGCGAGTTGACGTTCTACGCCCCGTCGGGCTGGCAGCAGCGGCGCATGGACGAGACCCTGGCCTTCATCGCCAGCGGACAACTCGACACGCTGGGCCTTATCACGCATCGGTTTCCCGTCGAACAGGCGGCGGACGCGTGGAAACTCATCGAAGAACGCACCGAACCGGTGCTTGGGGTGGTGCTGACCTGGAAGTAGCCGCCGTTGCCAAGCGGCGGTCGTGAGGAGACGGGAATGAAAGCCCTGCAAATCAATGCGCCGGGGGAAATCGAACTCAAGGATGTCGCGGAGCCCGAAGCGGGACCCGGCGAGGTATTGGTGAAGGTGCTGGCCGTGACGACATGTCCACATTGGGACATGCATATTCTCGGCGGCGAGCCCATGTTCCCCGGCATGAAGTTGGAATACCCGTACACCCTCGGCCAGCCGGGCCACGAAGCCTGCGGCGAGATCGTGGGGGTTGGCGATGGCGTGACAGGATTTGAGACCGGCCAGCGCGTATGCGTGTGGCGCGACCGCGGGCACGATGTGCAGGGTTGTTATGCCGAGTATGTGGCGGTGGACGCGGAGAGCGCGATCCCCGTGCCCGACAGCTTGCCGCCCGAGGCCTGCGCGCCCCTCGAACTGGCCATGTGCATGAGCGCCCATGTCATGTTCGCGGAGCAGCTCGACGCCGTTGCGGGCAAGCGCGTCGGCGTATTCGGACTTGGGCCGGCCGGTCTGGTGTGCATCCAGTTGGCCCGAGCGGCCGGAGCCACCGAGGTCGTGGGCGTAGACCCGGTCGAATCTCGACGCGCACTGGGGCAGGAACTGGGCGCGGCCATCGTCTTGGATCCCGCAAGCCCTGAGATGGACAACTTCCCCGCGCGAGGCGCTGACGGATGCCTTTATTGCGCGTTCGACTGTGTGGGAATCCCGGCCGTGGTGCATCAGGCCATGTCGCTGACGACGGACCTGGTGGTGCTGTTCGCGGTTCAACGCGAACCGTACACCTTCGCTCCCCAATACTGGAGCCGGATGACGCTGGCGGGAGCCCGACCCCACACCCGCGAAGCTGCCGAATACGCAGCCGCGCGGCTTGCCTCGGGTGCGCTGAACATGGCGCCGATTGTTACACACACCATGCCCCTGACCGACTACGCGCGGGGTGTGGAGTTGCTGAAGAACCGCGAGGCGATTAAGGTGGCCTTCCTTCCCTAGGAACCGGTCGGCCTTTCGTTCTCGAGTAATGCTGACCCGAAGCGCCGATGCGTGGCGGACATGCGCCGGGTGTGTCCCCAAGGGCGTTGGCATGGGGAGGACGTGTCCATGCTCCTGCCAAAGCAGTCAAGGCTGCGAGCCAAGGTACGAACGGGAAACAGCCACGAGTGTGTTCAAGCGGCAAAGAAGCTGGGGGAACACGGGGATTACCGAGCAGTAGTGGACCTTCTCACGGCCACGCAGAGCGAAGACCGGTACGTTGCGGTGAATACCGCGAATGCCACCCGTGCCATCTGCAGGAGGGAGAAAGGCCCAAAGGCGCTGCAGAGAATCCTGCCGGAGTTGACACTCGCTCTTGCCAAGTGCAACACCTACGTCAGCGATAGTCTCCGCTCGACGTTGGACGAGATCGACTCGAACTGGGCACAGGCAGATGCGGCTAAGGAAGCGGTACCGGCCCTCGTGGAAATGCTTGGCAGCGATGAACCCGGGTCTCGTGCTAGGGCCGCGGAACTCCTTGGACTGCTGAGGGACACGCGATCCGGTGCAGCCCTCGTGGCCGCACTGAGGAATACGAACCCCTATGTGCGCGCAACCGTCGCGGCCGCTCTGGGGGAACTCGGTGATCCCCGGGCTGGCGCGGCCCTCGTCGCTGCGCTGAAGGATGGCGATACCGGCATGCGTAGCGCAGGGGCGTCCGCTCTGGGCAAACTAGGCGATCCCCGGGCCGGCGCACCTCTGGTCGCCGCGCTGAAGGACAGGAACGCCGGGGTGCGTAGCGCCGCAGCGTCCGCCTTGGGGGAACTCGGCGATCCCCGGGCCACCGCGCCCCTCGTCGCAGCGCTGGAAAGTAAGGAGGCCAGCGTGCGCGGCGCCGCAGCGACCGCTCTGGGAAGACTAGGTGACCTTCGCGCGATCGAGGCCCTTGTGCTGAGATTGGCTGACGCGGGGTGCGGCGATGCCGCCTTGGCGGCGTTGCAGCAGATGGATTCCAACTGGGCTCAGTCACGGGATGCCCGGAGAGGCGTGTCGGTATTGGCGGCAGCGCTCGTGGACACGTACTCCTCAGTCAGGGATAGGGCCTTGGATGCCTTGCAGCAGATAGATCCGAACTGGGCTCGGTCCGATGCTGCTCGGGAGGCACTACCGGAAATCATCTCCGCTCTGGGTGACGCCTTCAGTGGCGAAGCGGCCACCGAGGCCCTCGCAATGCTGGGTGATCGCCGAGCTATCGGGCCTCTCGTGCTGGCTCTTAGCGACTACGTAGCGAAGGAAGCGGCGCTGAAAGCACTGAAGCGAATCGACAGTCATTGGGAGACATCCGATGAGGCGAAGTCAACGATTCCCGATCTCGTCGGCCTCATCGGCCGCCCGAGCGCCCCAACGAGAGCACTGGAGGTGTTGGACGAATTGGATGCGACGTGGATGGAGTCAGAGGCGGCGAAATCGGCCGTGCCCAGACTCACAGGAATCCTTCTCGACGAAGGCTGCAAACCACGGCGCAAGATGCAGGTACTGAAGGCCCTGGCCGGGATCGACCCTGACTGGACGCGCTCGTGCAGATCGGAGGACGTTCTCACCAGCCTAGTACCCATCCTGCAGGACAAGGACGATGCGACGCGATCTGACAAGAGCGAAGTGGCGAAGGCATTGGGAGCGTTGGCATGTCCACGGGCGATCGCCGATCTTGCGGTAGCCCTGGCTCATGGGCCTTACTATGGATACGACCGGGAAGTGATAGGCGGGGCATTGCAGCAGATTAGGCCGGACTGGGCACAGTCTGAAGAGGCGAGAGACGCCCTACCCCGGCTGGTCAAGGCGCTCATGGATCGGGTGGACTCCACGAAGAAGTTTGCTGTGGAGGCGCTTGAACAGATCTACCCTGACTGGGTGGCCTCAAAGATAGCCCGATCTACATTTCCCGAGTTGGCCAGGATGGAGGAGAAGGCCTCACCGGATGCTCGACAAGCGGCGGCGGACGTGCTGCGAACAATCGTGCCGAACAGAGGCATCAGTGAGCGAGTGGACACCTTCTTGATGAATGCGGATGCCGAGAGGCAGGGCAACAGAACGGAGGTTCTTGACCTGACCTCAACTCCGCTCAGCCGATCCTCGCTGGCCGTCCATGAGTACCTGTGCCGGGAGCACTACTCCAAGACCATTGGGCGGCACCTCAAGTGGCCGCCGCTTGACCCAACGTTTCTTGCCGGATTCGAGTCTATGGAGAACAAAGCGCGCGACCAAGGGGTCGTGATGCTGACCACATCGGAGCGGTTCGCGCGCATCGAGGTCTTCAAGCAGCTCAGCGGGCTGGGCCTCATTCACTGGGAAGATGGTGGTCACAGTACCCCTCGTTTGACGGACGTTGGCCGTCGCACCAAGATAAGGCTTGTGAGATAGACAAACGACCGATGTACACACACCATGCCCCTGAGCGACTACGCACGGGGCGTGGAGTTGCTGAAGAACCGCGAGGCGATTAAGGTGGCCTTCCTTCCCTAGGAACCGGTCGGCCTTTCGTTCTCGAATACTGTCAACGCAGGAGATTCTGACCGATGCACTTGGTCGACTGGGCAATCGTTGTATGCATGCTGATTTTCATGACGGCCGCTGCCATAGGCACCAAGCGGTATATGCGCGGGGTGGCCGACTTCCTGGCGGCCAACCGGTGCGGCGGCCGGTACATCCTAAGCATTTCCGACGGAATCGCGGGTCTGGGCGCGATCTCGCTGGTGGGCATGTTCGAGATGTACTACAACAACGGATTCCCCGCGGCATGGTGGGCGGGGATGATGGGGCCCATCGGGGCCGTCATCACGCTGTCGGGCTGGGTGATCTACCGATACCGTCAGACGCGAGCCATGACGCTGGGCCAGTTCTTCGAGATCCGCTATAGCAAGGGATTCCGAATCTACGCGGGAACGCTCTGCTGGGTGTCGGGCATCCTGAACTTCGGTATCTTCCCGGCGGTCGGCGCGCGGTTCTTCCTTTACTACTGCGGACTTCCGCCCATGGAGGTGGAACTCTGGAGCGGCTACTCCATTTCCATCACCTTCGCGCTCATTATGATCATTTTGCTCGCCATTTCGCTGTATTTCACGTTTCTCGGCGGCCAGGTCGCCGTGATTGTGACCGACTTCTTCCAGGGCATCTTCTGCAATATCATGTTTGTGATCCTGCTGGTTGCCCTGTTCGTCTCGTTCAGTTGGGACGGCATCGTCGATGCGTTGATGCAGGCGCCGGCCGAGCAATCCATGATTCATCCCTTCCACACCAGTGAGTCCAAAGACTTCAACGTGTGGTACTTCCTCATCGGCGCCTTTGGATTGGTCTATGGAGCGATGTCGTGGCAGGGCAACCAGGCCTACTACTGTTCGGCCAAGAGCCCGCACGAGGCGCGCATGGCGCGGGTCATGGGCACGTGGCGCGGCATTACCCAGATGATTCTCATCATCATGCTTCCACTGTGTGCGTACGCGCTGATGCACCACCCGGACTACGCCGCCCGTGCGGCGAGCGTCCAGGAAGGAATCGCGAGCATTGGGTCCGAGCAACTGCAGGGACAGCTCACCGTACCCATCTCATTGCGCCACATGTTCCCCATCGGCCTGATG
The DNA here is from genome assembly GCA_024231375.1 of bacterium. Next base: position 4,828 of record JAAEQP010001430.1, read on the forward strand.
GGCGGGTTCTGTGCGGTTATGCTGGCGGCATTCATCAGCACCCACGACACGTACCTGCACTCATGGGGCAGCCTGTTCATCCAGGACGTGGTGCTGCCCTTCCGAAAGAACCCCTTCACGCCGGAAGGCCATGTCAAACTGCTGCGTTGGTCCATTTTCGGTGTGGCGGTGTTCATCTTCCTGTTCAGCCTCTTCTTCCCGCAGAACGAGTTCATTCTCATGTTCTTCGCCGCAACGGGCACGATCTTCCTTGGTGGAGCGGGCGCCGCGATTGTGGGCGGACTCTACTGGAAGCGAGGCACCACGGCGGCTGCGTACACGGCCATGTCGAACGGTCTCATTTTGGCCATCGGTGGCTTGGCCATCCGAGACCACGTCGGCAAAGAGTACGTGATGGACGGCGTGGGTCTGAGTTGGTGGGTCTGGGTCTATGCGGGGTGCATTCTTCTGTTCGGCTTGCTGTTCGCACGGCGCAAGGTAACGGCCATCATCGCCGCGCTGACACTGGGTGGGGTTGGCCTGCTGCTGCGCCAGTTCGTCGGCGTGGACGCGCCTCATTCCCTCGTCGAGGGGTACATACCCGATCCCCAGAAGGTGTTCATGATGGCCATGGGCAGTTCGAGCGTGCTCTACATCCTGGTGTCGTTCCTGGGACAGAAGGGCGCGTTCAACATGGACCGCATGCTGCACCGGGGCGAGTACGCCGTACAAACCGATGTGGTGGCAGGGACCAGGAAGCCCGTGAGCCTTCTGAATCGGGTCTTCGGGATTGGCGAAGAGTTCTCGCGAGGCGATAAGATCATCTACATCGCCACCATCGCGTGGATGGCCCTCTGGTCGGGCGTGTTCATAATCGGCACGATCTACAACCTGCTCTACGACGTTCCGGTCGAATCGTGGGCACAGTATTGGCGGTTCTACGTAACGCTTTGCCTCATACTCGGCACCTGCACTACGGCGTGGTTCGTGGTGGGCGGTCTACGCGACATCAAAGAGATGTTCCGGCTTCTCCGGGAAAGGGTCCAGAACGACGCAGACGACGGCACGGTGGTCGATCACCACAGCTTGGCCGACGACGCGCCGGCTGTCACGCAGGAAGCACCCGAAGAATCTCAGCAATAGACGTCGTGCCTTCAGCTGCCAGGATGAGCGCGCGGTCGAGAAGAGACTCCATGCCTGATGCCGCCGCGGCCTCCTCGATGGCCGGGAGATCCGAGTCGGACTGAACCGCCCCGCGGATGGCGTCGTTCATCAGCAGGATATCGTAGACCGCCGTGCGTTCACGGTATCCCGTGCCGCTGCATGAAGGGCAGCCTTTGGGCGCATGGAATGTGGCATCCTTCCGCCCTCGGATGAACCGGGTGACTCGCTCGGGAAGCAACTTCACGTTGGGTTTGTCCGGTTGGCGGCATTCCGCGCATAGCTTGCGCAGAAGACGCGTTGACACGGCGGCCGCGACGGTCGCATTCAGCGTGAACGGTTCGACCCCAATATCCAGCAATCGCCTCAGCGCGGCAGGGGACGAGGACGCATGAGTTGTGGTCAGCACCAGATGGCCCGTCATGGCAAGTACAAGAGACAGATCGATGGTTTCCTTGCCGCGCAATTCACCAACCATCACCACGTCCGGGTCATGGCACAGAATCGAGCGCACAGCCACGGGATAGGTGAACCCGGTGCGGGGGGACACCTGGAGATGGGTCACATGGTCGAGTTCGTACTCGACGGGTTCCTCGACGGTCATGACGTTGTTCGCCTGACGGTCCATCTCCCCAAGCATGCTGTATAGGAGCGTCGTCTTGCCGGAACCGACCGGGCCGTTCACGATAATGGCCCCGCATGGGCGATGGCACAAGTCGCGCATGGTCTGGACTTGGTCGGGGTGTAGTAGCGCGTCGAGGCCGGGCAGTGCCCACTTCGACCGGTCGAGTATGCGCAGGGTCACGCGCTCGCCGCGAATGCTGGGCACGGTGGCCATGCGGAAATCGTAGGTCTTCCCCTGCGATTCCATTATCAACCGGCCCTGCTGAGGCGCCTGGTGCTCGGCGACATCCATGCCGCACATGAGCTTCAGCTTGCCCACCAGGGCCACGTACGCCTTCTCGGGCGGTGGGTCCTGCTCGTGCAACACGCCGTCCACGCGCATCCGGACGCGTCCGCGCCCATCCTTGGTGGGTTCGAGATGGATGTCGCTGGCACGCTTCTCCCCGGCGCGCAAGAGCAAGTTCGTGATCCAGGCCTGTAGGCCTTCGCCGTCCTGAGCCGACTCCGTCGCGCATTCCAGCGACGCCACGCCTCCCGTGCGCATGGCGTCCGCGATACGGGCCGCAGCCTTGTCGAGTACACCGTCACGCTCCCCGGACAGAACGGTGGCCACAACTTCCGGGGGGAACACGTCGCCAAAGACCCGCATGGCATCGGAGAGGCATTTGCCTTCCGAGACGGAAGCTCTCAATCCGGCCGTTGCCGTCCGAAGGGCCGGATCGGGCGCCTGCTCCTCCAACACGGCAAGAAGGTCCACCATGGGTACGCCGCCGGACGCCATCAGCGCGAACATGCTCCAATAGGTGGCCTCGGGACAAGTGTCTGCGTCGACGGTGCCCGGCACAGGGCACGCGCCATCGTCCAACCCCCGGGCGATGGACTGGGCCGCCACATCCGCCAGTCCACCGACCTCGCCTGCGCGGATCGTGGCCGCCATGACGCCCGAGAAGGCCTCGGGAAAGGACCGGATGGCATCGTTGAGCGTACGCCCTTCGTTGACGGCATCCAGAACACCGTCGACGGCCGCGCGGAGATGGGTCTCGTCGACGGTCTCCCCAGCCTGCTCCAACGCCGCGGCGAGAGGCGTCCCTTCCGAAAGCCGGTCGGCGAGAGCGCGCCAGAATGCGCGGTGTTGTTCAGTTCGTGCGTCCATGAGAACACTCCTTCTTGTCGTCGTCGTGGGCGGGCACGGACCCACCCGGGTGATACTCACACGCCGTCGAATACGAGTGGTTCGGTGCCGAACGCGGCCGCACGTTGCGCTCCTGTGCGATAGCGCTGTTCACGCTCCCCGATCCACTCGAGCAGCCTTGTCCGGCGAATCCGGACGCGTCCCGCGAACTCGAAACACGGCAGGTCCTCCAGGAAGGGCTCCAGATCGCTGGAGGGAATGCGCAGATAGCGCGCAACGTCCTCGAGGGTCATGATTTCGGGTGCGGGCCGGGAATTGAGTTCCTCGGCAATCGCACGCCATACCGATGCCGCGATGCGGTCGGGCACCGGCGATGCCGCGGCCTCGCGCAATGCGGCGTCCGCGCGGCGGAGCCCGTCCAATCGGGTCTGGCATGAGCCGCACGCCTCGACATGAGCGCGTACCGACCGCGCTTCCTCGGGGTCACAATCGCCCGCCGCATAGCGCGACAGCATCTCATCCTGAATGCACCGGGTCATCTGTCATCCTCCTTCGTCTCGCCGAGGACCTTGGCCAGTCCGGCCCGGCCCCGATGAATGAGGGTCTTCACGGTGTTGGTGGGGACTTGCATCGCGTGCCCGATTTCGTCGTAGGACATGGAGTCGAAGGCGTACATCGCCAGTGCCTCGCGTTGCCGTTCGGGGAGTTGGTCCAACGCGCCACGAACGCGATCGAGCCGGTCCGCGGCCTCGAGCCGCCGGTGCGGGCACTGTGGTGCAGGGATGCGGACAGCCGCGTCGTTCGTAGCCGAGCTGAGCGAGGGGCGGGACTGAGCCCCCTCGATGCAGTTCAGGCACCGGTTGCGCACAATCCGCATCACCCAGGGCACGAACCGGTCGCGAGGGGAGTACCGGTCCGCGGCGCGGGCCACGGACAGGAATGTCTCCTGAAGGACGTCTTCAGCCGTGCCCGAGTCCCGCAGCATGAACCGTGCAAAGTTGTAGACACGCGCGTGATGGCGATCGTAGAGAATCCGAAATGCTTCGGCGGAGGCGGCGTCGGCGCGGTCTGCCCCACGTTGAAACACCCGCATCAGATCGTCGTCGGCCAATTCATGCATCGCCGGTACTCCGTGTCGGCTCCGCGGGCCCCACCGCGAGGCCTTCACGTATGCTAACCGATGGCACCCGGGATTGTTTCATCCCCGGGGACACAGGTCGCCTCAACTCGCCGGATAGTATATATTCGTGAGACTGCTTGGAACCCTCCGACCTACGGGAGCATTATAGAGGACAGGGGAGTCTGGTGGTGGATGCCGTCGTGTGTTCTCCGCCACAACCGGGAGGACAGACCGCTGCAAGAGCGACGCAGTTTCGTCCGGCGTCAGTCGGACCGCGATCTACTGGTACGGGTGAAGGAGTTGGAAGCCGCCGGCGACCGGCGCGGGGACAGCGCGTCCCACGAGGCCGAGCGTAAACGCCGCCGCGCCATTCGGCACACCTGCAAGGTTGGCATCCAGAAGCAGATGCGGCACTCGGCGGGTACGTCCGATGTGTGGTCGGTAGACGCCATAAAACTGAAGGGGCGGCTTCTGGACTTGAGTGCACAGGGGGCTTCGTTGTTCACGCGCGAGATCCTGGACACGGGCGACGAACTGCGGTTGGCCATCGAATTGCCTAAGGGGCCCGTCATCAACACGGTATGCACCGTGCGGTGGGTGAAGTCGCTACCGGAAAAAGGCGGCTACGCATCGGGTGTTCAGTTTCTGCGTGTGCCTACGAAGGACAAGAGACCCTTGGTGAAGTACCTCGCCGAACTCGATCAGACGGCGGGTCTCTGATACCCTCACGCCAAAGGGACGGGTACCACAAGCCAAGGGGGCATCAATGAGGAATGGCATTCGATTCGTGCGGATGGGGGCAACGGCCCTGACAGTGGTGGCGCTCCTCTGGGGATGCGGGCCATCCGAGCCGCGCAAAGCCATCACCGTCACGCGCAACATCGGGGGCCGGGCAGGCTTCCAGATTCATTTCGACGCGTGGAAGGCGGCCTTTGAGGCGGGGAACCCCGGTTGGGAGATGGACCTCATCGATCTGGGCAACCAGACCGGCGCGGAGTTCTACAAATCCCGCATCGCCACGGGCGATCTGCCCGAAATCGTCATGACTTGGCAGATGACCAATTTCCTTGCCGACGGCGGCCATTTGGCGCCACTCCCCGATTCGTACTACGAGAAGTTTGGCATCGAGTTGCCGACGCCGTACGAAGGCAAGCGCTACACAAGCCAGGGCGGCTTGCAGATTCAGGGCGTTGTCGTGAACAAGGCCATGTGGGACGACATCGGCGTGACGGAGCCGCCCGCCACCTGGGACGCCTACTTCGAGGCCTTCGATCAGCTCAAGCGCAAGGGGCACCGCCCCGTGGTGCTGGGCGGCCGCGAGTGGTCGGCGTCGCAACCCCTGTTCTACGCGTTGGCCGCGGACCTGTACGACCGAAACCGCGCCCCGGACGAGCCATCGTGGACGAAACGCCGCGACGCGGGAGAGGTTCGCTTCGTCACCGATCCCGTGGCTCGCGAGATCATGGAGAAGATGGTGTACCTTGTCGACAACTACGTCGGAAAAGGTGCCTTGAGCGACGGGTACAACGAGGAGCAGGCGGACTTCTACGGCGGGCACGGCGCCACGTGGTTCATGGGCTGCTGGATGGCGGGGGACATCGAGCCCAACCAAGTTGAGTTCGACATGGCCTACTGGCCCGTGCCGTCGCTCCGGGAAAATCCTCCGGCCTTCGTCCAGACATCCGGTCTGCCTTCGGGTTGGGCCGTCACCTCCAGCGCGACGGGTGAGAAGCTCGACAAGGCCATAGCGGCCATGGAGGCCTTCTACGACCCGGGCGTGTACCAGGCCTTTCTGAACGGCGAGTGTCAGTTCGGTCAGGCGGCCAAGGTGCCCATCACTCAGCCGAAGTATGCATGGCCGCCGGCCCAGCGCCTCATCGTCGACATGAAATCGAACTTGGACACCTACGGAACCGTGCCGGGCATGCACATCGCCCTGGACGATATCCCTCCGGCCACGTTCTCCGATTTGATGGCGCGCGTCATGCAGGAAATCATGGCCGGGAACCGTGACATCGACGCTCTGCTGGAAATGCTCGATGACGACTGGGATTCGGCTCGGAAGAGCAGGTAGCGAGGTGCGCGCAGGTTGGGGCCAAGATCGTGTCCCATGCACGATACGTTACGTTTCAGACGGCCGAGGTGGCCATTTCCCGGCGACTACTCGGCACCATCCTACGTCGAATTGCGCGGCTCGGCCACCGTCACCGGTGCCCACATGAACAAGAAGGGGTTCGCTGTAATGGGAACGACTCGACACCCGCTGGCGAGGAGTGTCCGAACTCGCACAAACAGCGCTGAAGGTTGCCCTTCACGGGTGTTCTCGGGCCGTAGACGACCTCGCGTAACCAAGGCGTTCGCTCACTTCTCGGCCCTCATGCTCTGCTTCGCTTTCGCCTCCTGCGATTCCAGCCCAGGTACGTCCGCCCCCAACCCGATACCTCCCCAGGAGGAGCCTGAGCCCATCATCTCAACCGTCGTCGTCCCGGGCGATGCGGAAGGCGAAGGCTTCGAATTCGACGTGGCCTTCATCAAGGGCGGTACCTTCACCATGGGGACGCCCCTAAGTAAACGTTCCCGGAACTACCACGAGGACGAAGCACCTATAGAGGTGACAGTTGGCGATTTTATGATTGGTAGACATCCGGTTACGGCATCCCAGATGTGCGCGTTCCTGAACTCGGACAAAGTGGCGGGTCTGGACAAGGAAAGGCTCTATCGCGCTCGCCTGATCGGGCCGTACAGGTACACCACCGTGTTGCAGCACGAAGGTCTCTACTTCCCACGGGAGGGTGCTGAAGACGCTCCGGCAAACCAAGTCACCTGGCTTGGCGCACACGAGTACTGCGAGTGGCTGTCAAAGCGAACCGGCAGGATCTTCCGGCTTCCGACGGAGGCCGAATGGGAATATGCCGCGCGTGGCAGTGAAGGAAGAGCGTGGCCTTGGGGAGATGCGGCGCCCAGGCAATCCCAAGGGACTCGCTGGGAAAGGTGGCGGTCTCCAAGTAATGACGTAGCTGTTGGCAGTTTCCCGTCAAACGCCACGCCCGAGGGCGTCGAGGATATGCTGGCCTACATCATCGGCGAATGGTGCGTAAACAAGTACGCCGCGGTTCTGAGTGAAGACGGTGCAAACGATTCCGACGCTGACGCAGGTGACCTCACATCACATCGGATTGTCAGAGGATACTATCACCGCAGGCAATCCCGCCCAAAGCTGTCAGACGTGCTGATGATGGTTGGCGGGCAGCACGGCGGTCGCACTTGGACTCGTATGGGCTTCCACCCATTCGACTGTGTCAAAGAGGCGGCGCGCCATGGCTTCCGTGTGGTCGAGGAGCTGCCGGAGTCTGATCCTTTGCAGTAGGGTACGTCGAGATGCGCCCTACGGTCGGTATTCGAACAACTCCCAGTACGCTTGGACCGTGGCGTAGGCGTCGATCGGATCCGCCGACTTCAGGTCGCCAGGGAGTACGCCGTAGCGTTGCATCTGGTAGCTGTAGTAGTCGTTCGGGCGGAGCCCAGCCTTGTCGATTCTGACCTGCGTCCCGGACCTACCCATCCCGGGAGATGACGTGCAGCCGGGGAGGTCCGGCGGGTCTTTCTACCTCCACACCGAACTCAACACTGTCCACGAGTGCTTCCGGGATGAGCGCCGCGTAATGCCGACGACAGATCTCCTGTGAGTTGCCCATCAGCGCGGAAATCTTGTACAGACTCTCGCTCTTCATTGCCAGTTGACTACCGAATGTGTGCCGGAAGTCGAGGTCGCTTTGTGGCGGCGTGTCTCCTCTGCTATCCTCTGGACTCAATTCCTCGTCCGGAGAGCCAGCGCCACGTGAACCACGGAAACACAGTAGGACCTAAGGTAGAACCGGTGTCCGCGACGCGAAAGCGTCTGCGCAACGCGGGGGTGTCGCTGTTCTTCTGCGGACCGGCGGTGGCGTTGTACTGCGGATTCATCATTCTTCCCGCGCTGATGGGATTCGGCTACAGCCTGACCGATTGGTCGGGATGGGTGACGACGCCGGATTTCATTGGACTTGACAACTTTCGCGAACTGGCCGGCGACGAACGGTTTGTGCATGCGGTCAAGTTCACGTTGTTCGAGACCGTTCTCATCATGGCGTTCTTCACCTTCGCGACCATGGTGCTGGCTATTTTGCTGGACAACCTGAAGTCCATGAAGGGGCTGATTCGCGGCCTCTTCTTCTACCCTTACGTGCTCAGCATCCTGGTTAGCGCGCTCCTGTTCCGCTATCTGGCCAACTACCGGCACGGCGCGGTGAACATTGTTCTGCGCGGGCTGCTACCCGACGTGACGCCCGAGTTTTGGACTGCCCATCCGGGATGGAGCCCCTATCTGCTGGTGTACAGACTGATGCGGGCGGAGTACCTGGACCTCTTCGTGCAGGATTGGATGGGGGCCGCCAACCTGGCGCCCTACTTCATCTTCGCGCTCGTGGTCTGGAGCGGTATGGGATTCTTCACCACGCTGTACCTGGCGAATCTGCAGACCATCCCGACGCATCTGTATGAAGCGGCTCGGATCGACGGCGCGGGACCCATCGCCGTGTTCCGCCACATCCAGTTCCCCATGCTGTTGCCGACCATCACGACCAATTCCGTGCTGGCCCTGATTACGGGCATCAACCTGTTTCCCCAGATTGTGGTCACCACCTTCGGAAATCCGGGGTATCGGACGTTCAGTATCGGGTTCTACATTTATCACCTCGGTGTGTTGAGCAACCGCCAGGGCTACGCCGCTGCCGTGTCGTTTGTCACGTTTGCGGCGCTGTTGATCGTGGCCGCGATCCAGGTGGCCCTTCTGCGGCGCAGGCAGGTGAACCTATGACGGCGCGGCGCAACAAACGCCGGATACCCTGGCTCGAGATCGGAATGCTGTGTGCCGGGCTGGTGTTCGTGTCGCCCTGTTTCCTGGCCCTGCTGAACTCCTTCAAACCCCTCCGCGAGATCATCCAGAATCCTCTCGCCTTGCCGAAGGAATTCACCTTTGATAGCTATGAATTCCTGTTCACCAAAGCGAAGCTGGCGCGTCCCATGATCAACAGCTTGCTCATGTGCATCGCCGTGATCGTCAGCTTGGTTCTGGCCGCGCCCATGGCGGCCTACTCGCTCATGCGGCGCACCATGCCTACGGCCCGGTTCTGGCGGCTGTTCTTCCTTGCAGGGCTGACCATTCCGTTCCAAATCATCATGGTGCCGCTGCTGAAAGAGTTCCAGATACTTGGCATCCAGTTCACTTACCACGCCTTGCTCATCCACTACGTGTCCTGGGGACTTCCACTGTGCATCTTCATCTACAGCGGATTCATGAGCACGATCCCTCGGGAACTGGAGGAATCCGCTGCCATCGACGGTTGCAGCGCAATCGGCGTATTCTGGCGCATCATCTTCCCCCTGCTTACGCCCTGCACCATCACCATCGTGATATTCTGGGGACTCTGGATTTGGAACGATTTCATGCAGGCCTTTATCGTCATGGGGCCGTCGAAGGGGCAGTTGGTATTCGTTCAGTTGTACACGTTTCTTTCGGACAAGCATGTGAAGAATTGGAACCACATTTTCGCGGGCGTTGTCGTCATGTCGATGCCCGTGACGATCCTCTACCTGGCTATGCAGCGCCGGTTCATCAAGGGTCTGACGGCCGGCGCCATCAAATAGGGAGCAGTACGCACCATGAAGCTGGGGTTGATGACGGTTCTTGACGATGGCGAGATTCGGCAAATCCACGACGCCACCCTCCACATACTCGAACATACGGGCGTCAAGATCGGAAGCACTGCGATCTTGGACCTTCTGGAACAGAAAGGACTCCCCATCGACCGCGACGCCGGCGTTGCCCGGTTTCCTCGCGCCGTGATGGAAGACGCACTGGCCACGGTGCCCAGCCAATTCGAGGTCCATGACCGGGAAGGGGAACCCGCGTTCGTGCTGGGCGACGGCGCGCCAAGAATCGCGGCGGGACACAACGCAGTGTTTTGGGTGGACTCCGAGACGGGCGAAACCCGGCCGTCGACCGTGGCCGACGTCGAACTGTTCGCCGGGATGTGCGAGGAATTGCCCGCCATCGACATGATAGGCATCCCCGTGATGCCCCAAGACGTGGACGACCCGCGCACCACCCTAATCCACGGTGTCAGAGCCTGCGTCGAAAGTAGCCGCAAACCTATCTTCTTCTCCACCGACCGCCCTGAGATCAACCGCGCCATCATCGACCTGTTGCGGGCCGCATTCGCGGGCGACCTGGGCGACCAGGTGTACGGCATCAGCCAGTTGTCGCCCACGAGCCCGCTGTTCTGGGAAGGCAGCGTCTTGGACGCCTTGGCCGAGACCGTGAGACTGGGCGTACCGGTGGCAGTGTTGCCCGAACCGAACGCGGGTGTGTCCGCGCCGTACACGCTGGCGGGCCTTCTAACCGTGAACAACGCGGAATGCCTGTCCGGCATCGTGCTGACCCAGTTGATCCGGCCCGGCGCGAAGGTCATGTACGCCAATTCATGGACCACAACCGACATGCGGCGGGGCTACGCACTGGTTGGTTCGGTCGAGACCTCTGTGTGCCGGATTGCGGGCGCGCAACTCGCCCGGTTCTACGGGATTCCGTCGCACACTACCGCGCCCAATTCGGACAACCATGCCCACGATGAGCAGAACGCGTGGGAGAAGGCCCTGAGCCTGGTCTGTTCGGCAGGGGCGGGCAACGATCTCATCGTCAATTGCGGGATGTTCGCGACGGGCATGACGTGCAGTCACGAGCAGTTGCTCATGGACGAGGAGATGGCCGCCATGACGCGGCGCATCGTGGCGGGGGTCAACGTGAGCGATGACACAATCGCGCAGGACCTGATCGAGGAGATCGGTCCGCACGGGACCGGGTACCTGACCGCCATGCACACGTTGGACCGTTTGCAGGGCGACGAGTTCATCACACCGCGGCTGGCCGTGCGTGGACCGCGCGCGTTGTGGGCAGCCGACGGTGAGAAGGACACGTACGCCCTCGCCCAAGACGAGGTCCGCCGATTCGCGGCATCCGGACCCTCAGCGCCTCTCGACGACGGGAGACGGGCGCAGGTGGCTGAGATCGTTGAGTCGTTCACGTTTTCCGAGGAGATCCAGTCATGACGATTACCAACGTCAGAAGCATCTTGACAGCCCCGGGCGGCATCGGCCTCGTTGTTGTGAAGGTGGAGACGTCCGAACCGGGCCTCTACGGTCTCGGATGCGCGACGTTCACGCAACGCGCGCTTGCGGTCTGTACTGCCGTAGACGACTATCTGGCGCCGCTGCTGGTCGGCCGCGATCCGGACCGAATCGAGGACCTCTGGCACTTGTGCATGGTGAACAGCTACTGGCGCAACGGGCCCGTGCTCAACAACGCCGTGTCGGGCGTGGACATGGCGCTGTGGGACATCAAAGGCAAACGCGCGGGCATGCCTGTGTACCAATTGCTGGGCGGCAAGTGCCGAGAGGCGGCGGCCGTGTACCGGCATGCCGACGGGAACAGCCCCCAGGAAGTGCTTGACCGGGTGCTTGCCTATCAGGAGGAAGGCTATCAGTACGTGCGGTGCCAGATAGGGGGCTACGGCGGCGTGGGCCGCAATCCGAAGCGTCCCGAAGGGGCCATGCCAGGCGCGTACTTTGACCCGGAGGTGTACGTGCGCACAGTGCCGGATATGTTCGAGCACATACGTTCCAACGCCGACCCGGCGCTACAACTGCTCCACGACGTGCATGAGCGGCTGCATCCCATTGAGGCGGTGCGGTTCGCCAAGGCGCTGGAGCCGTATCGACTGTTCTTCCTCGAGGACCTTCTGGCGCCGGAAGACGTGGATTGGTTCGAGCGGGTTCGGCAACAAGCCGCCGTGCCGCTGGCCATGGGCGAACTCTTCTCCAATCCCATGGAGTGGAAGCGCCTCATCGCGGACCGCCTTATCGATTTTGTCCGCGTTCACCTCAGCGCCATCGGCGGCATAACGCCCGCGCGCAAACTCGCGGCCCTGTGCGAAGCATTCGGCGTGCGCACAGCGTGGCACGGTCCGGGCGACGTGTCGCCGGTCGGCCATGCGGCCAACCTCCACCTGGATTTGGTCTGTCAGAACTTCGGCGTCCAGGAATTGGCAGGGTTCTCAGACCCCGTGCGAGAGGTGTTCTCAGGATGTCCGGAGGTACGGGGCGGCTATCTCTATCCGAACGAAGACCCGGGCCTCGGCGTCGATCTCGACGAAGGGTGCGCGGCCAAGTATCCTGTAGAGGCTGCGACGGTGGAATGGACGCAGACCCGGCTGCCTGACGGCACAATCGTGCGTCCGTAGGGGACGGCACCGCGTTCATCCGACAAGAAGGACGAGACCATGGTGAAGCTTCTGATGGTGGCGACAGGCGGGGCGGTCGGCGCGGTACTTCGGTACCTCGTGTCGGGTTGGACCCAGAAACTCACGGGTGGATCCCTTCCGTGGGGCACCTTCGCGGTGAACATTCTCGGTTGCCTGGCGCTCGGATTTCTGGGGGCCGTCTTCACCCGTTTCGTGCCCGTGCGTGAGGAATACCGACTGCTCCTGCTGGTGGGCGGTCTGGGCGCGTTCACCACCTTCTCGACCTTCGGCTTCGAAACCTTTGCTCTGCTCAATGATGGACAGCGAGGCCTGGCCCTCGCCAACGTCCTGCTGAGCAACGCCGCCGGACTGGCGGCTGTCTGGATCGCCTATCGTCTTGCCGAACGAACCTACGGAGCGTAGCGCCATGAAGATTCCGGAGAACGGTCATCTGCTGCGAATCTACCTGGGCGAGGCCGACAAGTGGCACGGCAAGCCACTCTACGCGGCCATCGTCGACAAGGCCCGTGAACTGCACATGGCGGGCGCGACGGTGTTGCGCGGTCCGCTGGGGTTTGGCGCGAAAGCCCACCTGCACACGGCGAAGCTGTTGCGCTTGTCGGAAGACCTGCCCATGGTCATTGAGATCGTCGACAGCAGAGAGAAGATCGACACCTTAATGCCCCATATCGACGAGATGCTTAGGGACGGGCTTGTCACGCTGCATCCGGTCGAGGTGGTTCACTACCGGGCAGAGAAGGACTAGGCCCGGACAACAAGACATCACGCTGGCCTTGCACGATTCAGGCATGCGTCGATAGCGAAGGGACCGCTGCCAGCCCACTAAGGCTCACGGCGGCCCCTCGCCTGCGGTATCTGCGAGTGCGATTCGGGTCTGTCTAGTGATGCCTTCTACCGTGCTGGTTCCTACCGCCGTTGCCCTTGCCGTGGCACTTGCCTTTGCCGTCCCCCTCACCCTTGCCGCGTTTCCCGCGTCCTCGTGAACGACACTTCTTGGCCTCTTCGATGGGGCCTATTGCCTCCACGATGCGGTCCACACGCCCAACGATCTCGTCCGCCGTTTCTGCGTCGATCTTCTTGTCGTACTGGGCCAGGACATGATTGACCATGGCGTTCAGGTTGTTCAGCGCAACCCTGTTCGCGTTCGGCCGTTCCGTCGCTAACCAGGTGCGGGCCATTCCTACCTTCACGAGAAGACACCGGCCAATGGCCGGTGCGATAAGGCCAGCATCGGTCGCGTCCAGGATGAACTGTTCCAGACTCGCCAGTTGGTCCTCTACCGAAGCCGCAACAATCGTCACCGTAACCGTGGCGCTACTGGACGCGCCTGCCGCGTCGGTGACCGTCAATCGCGCGGTGTACGGACCGCCCAGAAGGTACAGAGCTTCGATCTCCACGCCATCCGCATCGACTTCGCCATCATCGGTGAAGTCCCACGAGTAGGTCAGGACATCGTCGTCGAGATCGGTGGACCCGTTTGCGCTGAGCGTAACCGCCGTTCCGTTCCAATGCGTTTCGTCGAGCTCGACGGACTCCTGCCCGTTCACCAGCGCCACGGCCACCGGCGGGTCGTTCACTGGATTCACGGTGATAGTCACGGTCGCCACATTGGAGTCGGCGAGGCCGTCGTTCACCATGAAGGTCAACTCGTCGGGACCGAAGGAGTCCGCATCCGGAGTATAGAGCAGGTCGGGGGCCGCGCCTTCAAGCGTGCCGTGGACCGGCAACGACAGAAGTGTGTAATCCAGAGGATCCCCGTCCTCGTCGACGGCATCCAAGATGAATGAGAGTGGCGTATCCTCGTCAGTCATCACCGCGCCGTCGTAGGCCACGGGTTCGCGATTGGTGACTTGCGGCACAACCAAGGCGCCACTGTGGAACCATCCGCAGGCGATCTTCACGAAATCAACATCGCTGGGGGCTTCGCACTGGCCATAACCGTTGTAGCCCCATGCCACGATGGAGCCATCGGCACGAATAGCCATGCTGTGGTTGCTGCCCGCGTCGATGGCGACAAAATCGTTGCCGTCGGGCGCATCGGCCTGTCCGTAACTACTACGACCCCACGTCGCAATGGAACCGTCGGCGCGGATCGCCAAGCCATGCCATGTCCCCGCAGCTACCGCCACGTAGTCGTTCCCAGCCGGAACATCGCATTCACCGTAGTCATTGTCTCCCCAAGCAGTGAGCGATCCGTCCGCGCGCAATGCGACCGTGTGCCAGCCGCTCGCGGAAATCGCCACGAAGTCCGACGAAGTTGGGCGGCCCTGTTGTGCCAGGGCGTCACCCCATCCCGTCAGGCTCCCGTCACCCCGGAGACACGTGTTGAAGCCCACGCCGGCCGCGATGGCCACAATATTGGGCGCCATGGTCTGGGGAGGGATGCTCTCCCGTTTGGTATTTCTACCCCATACCGCGACGGATCCGTCGGATCTGAGGGCCAATGTGTGCCACGACGTGCTTGAGAGGGCCACGACACCGTCAACGGTGGGCACCGCGCACTGGCCGTAGTAATTGTCGCCCCATACGCTGATCGTGCCATCGGCATACAGTGCGGAAGAGTGCCAATAGGCGGGCTCGATTTGCAGGATGTCCGATGTGGACGGCCCCGCGCACTGGCCGAAGTTGTCTCGCCCCCAAAGGACGAGTTCACTGTCCGCCTTCATGGCGAGTGCATGCCACGTCCCCGCGGCGATGGCCGTGTACGGCCCTTCCTCAGGTACGGCGCACTGCTCATAGTCACTTCTGCCCCAAGCCGCAAGCGAACCGTCGTCGCGCAATGCAAGACTGTACTCGGCGCCGGCGCCGACCGCCTTGAAACCACCTTCTTCGGGCACATCGCACTGGCCATACTCGTTGCCACCCCATGCAGCGACGGTCCCATTGACGGTTAACGCGAGGCTGTGGCGTCCGCCCGCGGCGATGGCCTTGAACAGGCCCTCTTGGGGGACGTCGCACTGCCCCGAACCGTTCGAACCCCACACCGCCAGGGAGCCGTCCACGCGTAGCGCCAGGGCATGGTCATCCCCGGCCGCGATGGCCTTGTAGCCGCCGTCGGAAGGTACGTCACATTGACTGTTGCCATTGAATCCCCATGCCACGAGCGTGCCGTTCGCTCGCAACGCCACGCCGAACGCGGCGCCAGCCGCGATAGCCTTGAAGTCGTTGCCCTCGGGCACGTCGCACTGTCCATCCGCATCGAGACCCCACGCTACCAGCGAACCGTCGGCCCGCAAGGCCACGCCAAATCCCAGTCCTGCCGCGACGGCTTTGAAGTTGTTGCCGGAAGGTTCATCGAGCTGACCGTAGAGGTTGTCTCCCCAGGCGTATAGAGAACCGTTGGACCGTATGGCCACCGAGAATCCATTGCCCGCGGCAACGGTTCGGAAGCTTGTCCCGGCAGGAACGTTGCACTGCGCTTGCCCGTTGTCGCCCCAGGCAACGAGGGAGTCTGCCTCGACGCGTGATGCAGGGACGAAGACGACGCCAAATGCCAAGGCGACGGCTCCTATGTGTAGCAGTACCTTTTTCATTTCTACCGCTCCCCTGTTCCCAGGAGTGAATCCGAGTGGTCACTGAACCGCCCGGGGCCTCCTGCCAGCATTCGCCAGCCAACTTCGCTCTCCGCCTCCCGCGCCTGACGGGTTTGACACGTCCCAAGACGGCCGGTACCGGTTTCCGCGGGGTTCTACAGATGCAGTTTGCGTTCCAAGATGCCTCTGGTTTCCGCAAGGGTTGTGTGGCAGGAGAGTTACGGGAAACAAAGGGAGGGAAGAGCTGTCTGAGAAAGGACAAGAAGCGCCCTTGGCGTTCGTCATATTGACAGATTTCTGTCACCTCAAGTGCCGAAGATCGGCCACCACGAGAGGAAAGTTGTCAGATCTGAGCACTTATTGGCGGAGAGAAGGCTGTGGCGTGGAGAATCCCGGACGTTTGGTCGCCGGGGGAGGGCCTACCCCGCCTTCTTCGCTTGTTCCAGCGGGATGATGGCGTCGCCTTCGCTGATGGGCGGGGTGCGGTCGAACCGGAAGTGGTCGAAGATGTCGCCGAAATCCTCAAGAATCTTCTGGGGCGTGAGTTCGTACTGTGCAAGCGAGTACTTGTGTTTGCTCTCGTAGGTGAGGGATTTCTGGCGCTCGGCTTCGAGCACGTCGGCGAACTCGGGGCCCACCTCAAGCCCGAACTTGTCGTACAGGGCCTCGATGGCCGCACGGGGATCGCCCACAAGGGTGTCGTACTTGAGCAGCGAATACCGTTCGTCCGGCCACAAAGGGAACCGATTCATGGGGTGTCGGTACCAGTTTCCGGCCATGTCGAGCACCATGTCGCGAAAGGTGAGTCCCTGGGGATCATTGTCGAAACGTTCCCACGAGAAGGTGAGGAAGCTCATGAGTGAGGGGATGGCTTCATAGGGACGACGGACGCTGCACACGGCTTTGCCGTCGGGGAAGTACTCGTTAAGCGCATCGACCTTGGGACTGAAGGCAGGGTTCTTCGACAGGAAGTGGCGGTCCGTACCGTGGACATAGAGGTGGCGCTTCACGCAGTCGCGGTAGAAGGTCATGATGCGTTGCTGGTGCTCGACCGGCGTTTGCGTGTCGAAATGGGCCAAGTGCCACATTGCCTCAGGGAAGGGGAAGGCGAACAGCAGAAAGATGGACGCGAAGATGGGGAACAGGACAAGGTCGTCTTCTTCCGGTTCCAGGAAGCTCACCTTGTGAATCTTGCGCACACTGGCGAAGATGCGGGTGTCGGCCGCCTTCACGATTCTGTACCCGAATCCGCCCAGGGCTCGGTCGATAGCGCCCAAGGCCAGGAAGAACTTGCGCTCGATCACGGCCGGCGCCAGCACCATTTCCCAGAGGTCCATGGTGGTGAAATTCTCGGTGTCCTTGCTCAATACCCGGTGCAGGAAGGTGGTGCCGCTTCGGGGGATACCCAGGATGAACACCGGTTCCTCGATCTCGATGGACCGATAACCCGGAAAGAACAGGTCATCGAGCAGAAACGCGATCCGATGGACGATCTGGGCGATAACAAAGACGGGGACGAATGCGCAGAGCACGCCGAAGCGCCTCCACGTGAACCGGGCATGACTGCCGCGGCTGTGAAACAGCGTAAGCTTCAGCAATCTAACGAGAACGGGGAAACCTGAACCCATGTGACCTCCTGAATCGAATACACAACTCCGTGCTTAATCAGACCGGTATCCGAGTGCGGCGGTTTCGAAATGGGCCGTACGACGTGAGCCATTCCCCCCTGTCGGCTCGTCGTGAGAGCGTGGCACATCCGCTACGAGACATGCGGCGCCCTCTTGGCTGGTCCATCGTGATAGTACCACGACACACATGGATACGCCAAGCGCTCCGCGCCCTGAGCTGCACCAGGCAGGAGGGGCGATCACCGCATTGGGCGCGCCAATCCGCAACATCGCCGGCCTTTGAATTCGTTCCCGTTTCCGGTACCATATAGGCCCTTGGAATCAGATAACGGTCAGACCGTTGAAACCCACCCTGACGGAGGAAGTTCCATGAGCAAGAAGAAGAACGTGAGCCGCCGCGATTTCATGAAGGGTGCGGCCCAGGGCGCCGCGGGCACCGCGGCGGTCGGTGTCACCGCCAAGGCCGCGGCGGGCACCAAGGTGTACAAGTCGATTCTCCCGCAAACGGTGATCGGCGCGAACGAAGTCATCCGCACCGGCCACATCGGCACGGGCATTATGGGCTTCGGAAACCTGCGGTACGTGCTGCAGCGCGACGATATGCTGCCGGTCGCTGTCTGCGACATCTATCCGCCGCACAAAATGCGCGCAGCCCAGATGGCGGGACAGAAGAATCCCGACATCACCAACCATCACCACTATGAAGAGATCATCGAGAACAAGGACGTCGATGCAGTCGTCATCGCCACGTCCGACCACTGGCACGCCTTGCCCGCCATCGCGGCGTGCGACGCAGGCAAGGCGGTGTACTGCGAGAAGCCGATGACCACGACCATCGACGAGGCGCGGCACGTGCTCGCCGCCGCCAAGCGCAACAACACCATATTCCAGGGCGGCACGCTCCAGCGGAGCGGCGAAGCCCTCCAGGAAGCGGTCCAGATGCTGCGGGATGGCTACATCGGCGACGTGTTCCACGTGGATACGTGGTACCACGATGGCAACCTGCCGCCCGGGCTCGGCAAGCCCGAAGACGGCGACCCGCCGGAAGGCTGCGACTGGGATCTGCACCAGGGCTGGGTCGGGCGCGTTCCGTTCAACGAAAACCGCTGGCTCTATAGCTTCCGTTTCTTCCTTGACTACGCCGGCGGTCGCCTGACCGACTGGGGCGTACACCTGGTGGACATCGCCATGTGGGCCTTGAACGAAGGAAACGAGATGCCCAAGTCGGTGACGGCACAGGGCGGCAACTTCGCCATGCTCGACAACCGGACGACGCCGGACACCTTCGACACCACCTGGGAATTCGACAAGTACACCGTCAACTTCGGGCACCGCGCTGCCAACGCGTACCCCGAGGCCAAGGAATCGAGCCATGGCATGGTGTTCCATGGCTGGAAGGGCACGCTGGTCATGAGCCGCGCCGGGTACAAGGTGTACCCGCAGGAGCGCAAAGCCAAGACAGGCGCGACCATCCCCGTGTGCGCGGAGAAGGAATTGGTGCAGAAGGGCAACCTCTACGCCCTTCACTTCGCCAATTTCGCCGAGTCCATCAAGGAAGGCAAGCAGCCGGTGAGCAATGCCCAGGCGTTGTACAACAGCACCGTGGCGTGCCATATGGCGACGTGCGCGTACGTGGGCGGCGGCAAACTGTTCTGGGACAACGACACCGAGAAGTTCGTCGGCGGCGACCCGGAAGCGACCAAGAAAGCGAACGAGTGGGCCTATCGTCCGTACGAGAACGGGTACAAGCTTGCCTAGAAAGGGTGCCGTCATGAAGAAAGCACTTGTGTTGACGGCTCTGGTGGCGTTCTGTTTGACAGCGAACGCCGAGGCGCCCAAGGGTCCCGAATGGGTTCCCGGTCTGTTGACGCCTGAAGAAGCGGCCGAGGGCTTCTATCCTCTGTTCAACGGCGCGGACCTGGACGGTTGGTGGATCCGAGGGAGCAACAAGACCACCGCTTTCCTCGTACGCGACGGGAAACTCGTCGTGACCGGCGAAGAGGGCGGCGACTGGATCTTCACGGATCGCGAATACGAGAACTTCGTGCTGCGCTACGAGTACTGCTGTGTAGACGGTGAGGGAAACTCCGGGGTGGCGATTCGCGCGACCAAGAACAACAACCCCGCCTTCTCCGGCATGGAGATCCAGGTGTTGCGGCCGGGTTGGGAAACGGACTGGCAGCGGGCCGGCTCGTTGTACTCCACCGTGCCGCCGGCGGTCGAGGCCGACAAGCCCATGGGTGAGTGGAACACCGTCGAGATTCTCTGTGACGGAGCCCGCATCCGCACGACCATGAACGGCCAGGAACTGTACGATGTGCAGATCACCGATTTCACGCCGGAAGCCGTGAAGGACAGCGATTGGCAGAAGCCGCTCACGGAACGCGCGAAATGGGGACACATTGCGCTGCAAGGCCACGGCGACCATGTGGAATTCCGCAAGGTTCGCATCAAACCGTTGGCCAAATGCACAGGGTTCGCGCCCATGTTCAACGGGAAGGACCTGAACGGGTGGACCGTGGTCGGCGATGCCAAGTGGAGCGTCCTCGATGGCGGAATCGTGCGCGTGAATGGTGAGGGGATGACAGGACGCAGCGAGCTGCGATCCGTGGCCGAATACGACAACTTCGTGCTCAGCCTGTTCGTGAAGCCTCATGCCAAAGAAGGCGGCGGAGGCGCCAACAGCGGCGTGTTCTTCCGCGGCGCGGGCGATGCGCCCTGGCCCCGGACCTACGAAGCCCAAGTCGACAACCATGACCCGAACGGCCAGGTGACCGGCAGTACCTGGGACCAGGTGAAGGCCAGCGAACTGCGCGGCATGGACGATTGCTGGATGCACATGCTGGTGACCGCCGACGGACCCCACATCACGGTAGCGGTGAACGGCAAGGACGTGACCGACTACGTGAGCGAGAAGCACGAGTCGTGCCCGAAGGGCTGGTTCTCGCTTCAAGGCCATGATCCCAAATCCGTAGTGGATTTCCGCGACGTGGAGATCAAGGTACTCGGAAACTAGAAGGAAGGGACATGATCGCGAAGGCATCCCTGTCTCGTAGACGTTTTCTGCAAGTATCGATGACGGCCGCCTCGGCGGGGGTTCTCCCCGCCAAGGCGGCCTTCGCCGTTTCACGCGGCGAGGACACGGTCAGGGTGGGACTCATCGGCTTTGGCCGACGCGGCCGCGAACTGGCGGAACGCCTTCAAGCGTGCGCCGGTGTGGACGTGGTCGCCGTGTCCGACGTCTCCACGCCCCATGATCGCCTGGCGCGTGAACTGCCGGGTGCTCGCGTCCTGCACCGTTGGGAAGATGTGGTGGGCACCGGTGACATTGACGCCGTGGTGATTGCCACGCCTGACCAGTGGCACGCGCCCATGACGCTGGCAGCCATGAAGGCCGGCAAGGATGTGTACTGCGAGCGGCCCATGGCGCTCACGTTGGGCGAGGCCCGTGCAGTGCGCGACTGCGCTCGGCACACCGGCCGGATGGTCCAAATCGGGTCGGAAACGGTTTCGGAGGGCCAGTGGGACACGGCCCGGCGTCTCATCGACGACGGCGTTGCCGGTCAGGTGCTGTGGTGTCAGGGCCGACTCGAACGCGCGACGAGCACGGCACCCGAGTGGGAAGCCTCTTGGGACTGTTCCCTGGGCGCGCCCTTGACGCGTCACCACGATCAACTCGCGGCGCTGTTGAAGGCCGTGGGGTCGGATTGTCCCGAACGCGTTTCCGCGGCGGGCGGCGTCTTCTCGAAGCGACATCGCGAGACACCCGACGCCTGCATCATGAGTGCGGAGTATCCGGCAGGGCACACCATTGTGCTGACGGCCTCGGCAGTGAGCCAACCTGAGTTGCCTGCGGTGATTCGCGGCCGTGCGGCCACCTTACACATGGAAGGACGCCATGTCCGGGTCGTGGCCGAACCCGGCTTCGAGGAATGCCTGAAGCGCCGATTCGGGACCACGGGCGAAGTCCTGGTTCCTACCGCACCCGATAGAGATCACGTGGCGGACTGGGTAGAGTGTGTGCGGACACGCGAGCGCTGCGCCTGCGATTGCGAATCGGGCTACCGCGTGATGGTTGGGATCGCCTTGGCTGCCGAGGCGTACCGGACACGGCGTACGCTCGGCTACGACACGAAGATGGAACGCGCAACCGTTGCCACACCCCGCCTGATGGTCTGACCCCGCGCGGGATGCCTACCGCGCCAGAAGGTGGGCAATGGCCTCGGGCAGTTCGGTGATGGCGCCAATGCGGACGTCAGCATCGTCCAACTCGCCCGGACCGCCAAACCCGTAAGCAGCGCCGACGGCCAACGCACTGTTGGCATGCGCGCCCGTCACATCGCCGGACCGATCCCCCACGACAATCGCCGGACGTGCGTCCATGCACGCCAGGATGTCGCCAATCATGGCGGCCTTGTTCTCATACCCCTGCCCGATGCACCGCACCACGGGAAGCAAGGGGCGCAGGTTGTGGGCATCGATGGCCTCGTTCACGTAGGGCACGGAACCGTTTGAGCAGGACGCCAAGGCGTGACCGGCATCGCGCAGACCGGCCAGAATATCGAGGGTGCCGGGATACAATTCGCCGGCTTCCCCGATCAGGGCCAACTCACGCTCATTCGTGGCTTCCACCACATCACCCTCCCGTCCGGGGGCGTGCGACGCCAGCCATTCTTCGTATTCCTCCACCGGTGCGCCGAATGTAGCCCAAATCCGCTCCTCTGTCGGCGCAATCAAGTTGAATTCCTCGAACACCTGTTGGACCGCGGGAATAGTGACCAAGTGCGTTTGAAGCAGGGTGCCGTCGATGTCGAAGATGATGAGGGCCATGATGCGGCGGGGTCTCCTTGGGTTTTGCGTCGGTGGTGTAGACGAATTCTATCAGGTTGCGATGCGGGCTGTCACACGCTCTACTGGCCGCGCTTCCGGCGCAGCAGCGACATGAAGTGCCCCAACTCCGCCACGCGAAGCAGGCGACATACGGCGCCGTAACTGACCACGGCCGCAACTATCGGCACGGCGACACAGGCCATGTCGGCCAGGAACGTACGGTCCGGGAGGAGGATATTCGTCCCTCTGTAGGCGCCGTACGTCAATGCTGCCATGATGGCCGTTGAGACCGCGATACGCATCACGGATACGAGGAATCCAAGCGTGGCAAGCTGGCCCAACTGACGGGAAAGCAGCACGTAGAGCACCACGAAGTTGAAGGTGTAGGAGACGGTCGTGGCCAAGGCCAAGCCCTTGTAGCCCAGGGGGCCGACGAGCAGGAGATTCAAGGCGATGTTCATCCCCATGCTGATCGAACCGACGATGACGGGTGTCTTCGTATTCTTCTGGGCAAAGAACCCCGTCACCGTGACCTTCACCCACGCAAACGAAATGAGGCCCATGGCGTAGATGGCGAGGGCCACGGCGGTCTGGTGCGTGTTCTCGGGGCCGAAACTGCGCCACCGTTCGAAGAGCAAACGAATGATGGGTTCGCCCAACACGATGAGGCCTGTCATGGCCGGTGCAACCAGAAAGAAGGTCTGGGTGAGGCCGTGGGAGACGGTGTCCCTGAGTTCATCCATATCCCCGCGCGCGACGGCAGCGGATGCGGCGGGCAACACCGCGGCCGCCGTGGCGAACCCGAACACCGAAAGCGGCAACTGCACCAAGCGGTTGGCGTAGTAGAGGGCCGTGACCACGCCTTCGCCCAATGAGTACGCGAACAGCGTGTCCACCAATTTGTTCACCTCGCCTGCGGCCTGTCCCAGGACCACGGGACCCATGAGCGCCAAGATTGCCAGTACGCCGGGGTGTCTGAATCGAAAGCGGGGTAGCCACACGCCCACGTGACGTCCCGTGGCGATGTACATGGCGGCCAGTTGCGCCAGACCACCCAGCCAGACCCCAAAGACCAAGGCGTAGGCGGGATTGGGAAACCAGTCCATCAACAACAGACAGGAGGCGATGAAGGCGACATTGAGAAGCGCGGGCGACCACGACGGCGTGGCATAGTGCCGCACGGTGAACAGGGCCCCCATGCCGAACACGGCCAAGCCGATGAAGAAGAGGTAGGGGAACGTCCAGCGCGCAAGCGTCACCAGCAACGCCAGTTCGTCAGGTGACCGTTCCGGACCGCCCGTGACGGGTTGCAGGGCATTAAGTCCTTGCAACAGCATCGGCGCCAGCACGACACCCAGAACGGTCAGTACGGCCAATAGCAGGAGCATGGCGCCCATGGCCGAAGCCACCAACGCCTTGAAGTCCGCCTCGCTGCCCGTCTCGCGGGTGTCGGAGAAGACGGGCACGAACGCGGCGTTGAGGGCGCCTTCGCCCACGATGTCGCGGAGCATGTTGGGCAGTTTGAAGGCGACCAGAAAGGCTTCGCGCGGACCGGCGGGCACGGCGGCCCACACCATGTCGCGTACGAGGCCGAGCATGCGGCTCAGCAGCGTGCCACCGGCGAGGATCGCCGTGAACTTGCTCAGTTGTCGTCGACTCAGGGCCATGGGTGCGAGGTTTCCTTATGTCGTGCACCTCGGAGAAGGCGACTCACGTCTTGGCCGCTACGGGTAGACGCGAAAGCGGGGACACCGGTTTCGCTCAGCCGTGGCGCGTAGCCCGCGATAAGCGGGGGACAGCCACCCATTGTTGCCCTAAGAAGCGCAATAATGGGACGCAAGAGCTTGGCAGTCCCCGTTTGTCGCTTCTGTTTCTGTGTGTATGTGACTTCTTCAACAGCCCCACTGTCCCCGTTTTCAGTGTCATCCCGGTGCAATAGATCCCTTCCTTCGGCGGATGGCTCCCGCGATCAGTAGTAGGGCCGACAGCAACGCCATCGCGGGAGGAAAGAACGTAGGACCGTTGGACAGGACCGGCTTCGCAGCGGCGGCGACGGGTACCGTGCCGATGAACCGATGCGCGATGGTGCTGCGAGGGTCGATGCCCGGATAACGGGTCGGCGGACCCGGCCCGGCTGCGTATTGGTCGATGCCTGTGAACCGCCCCCACGGGTCAAAGGCGCCCGAGATGCCGGTATTGGCGCTATGTATCAGCGGAAGCCGGGTCTCGATGGCCCGCACACGCGCCATCTCCAATTCCTGAGGTACAGCGTTGCTGCGGCCAAACCAACCCAGGTTGGTAATGACCACCAGACAATCGGCGCCTGCCGCGCGTAGCTCCGCCGACATGGGACCAAACAACACCTCGAAACAGATGAGCGGTCCAAGGGTCCGGCCTTTCGCATCGAGCACCTTGGCCTCGTGTCCAGCCTCGACGTTGCCGATGGCAGGCACGACCTTCTTGATGAAGGGCACGTACTCGCTGAAGGGCACGTATTCACCGAAGGGCGCGAGATGGCGCTTGTCGTAATGGTCGCCGATGACTCCCTCGGGTGTCACCAGATAGCTCGAGTTGAGGGAGCCGCCGGTGTCGGGATTCGTGCGGTGCGAACCGATGTACATGGCCGCGCCCGTGTCGCGAGCGACGGAAACGATTTCGTCGATGATGCCCGGCCTGTCAATGTCGGCCATCACCAGGCTCTCGGGCCATACGATCAGATCGACCGGACCGTCTTCCGCGAGCATCCGCGACTTGGCGCACGCATTGCGCACCATCTCGACTGTGTACTCAGGGTCCCACTTCATTTCCAAGGGGAACGCGGCTTGGACGATGCCCGCCGTGTACGGGGCGCTGTCATAGTCGGCCTCGTCGAGCAATGCGCCGCCGATGGCATGGGTGCCGGCGAAGATCACAACCACCGCAATCGCTTTGAGCCAGCGGCGGCTCGTGGTCGTCACACTCTCTGCTACGAGCGCGTTGACGGCCACAAGAATCCCCGACACGAGCGGCGCGCCCCCGATGGCGACCCACTGGAGAAACGGAAGATCCTTGCCCTGTGAATAGGCCAGGGAACCCCAGCCGAACCCCGAGAACACCGTGGCCTGGAGATACTCCATGGCCATCCAGAGGATGGGCAGCGTGAGCGCGCCGGGAAGGCGTGGGAAACGGCCCCGCAGCCACGTCCACGCCGCGCCCGTAGCTCCCCAGAAGAGGGCGAGGATGGCCGACAGAACCACATAGCCCCAGAAAGCCCACCCGCCGGCCCAGTAGACGTTGGTTATGAGCCACTGGAGCAGGACCAGATTGAAGGCGAATCCCGCCAGGAAGAACTGGACGAAGGCCGTCCGCGAACCGGCGTTGCGGCAGACACACAGAAGCGGCGCCAGCGCGATCCACGCCAGCGGGTAGAGATGCCAGGTTGGGAAGGACAACGCCAACGCGACGCCCGACGCGATCCCCCAGCCGTATGAACGTAGAAAGGCCCTCATCGCGCGAGCATCATGCGTGAGGGCCTTATCGAAATTCAACCTATGTCTTCGCTTCGCCGGTTACAGTTCGTTCGGCATGCTGTCGATCTCGCTCTCGATGGCGTCGGCATTCGTCCATTGCTCTTCGCGCCAGAAGTTCATGGCCTTCTCCATCCGGTCCGTGTACTCCCGCACGTCCACGATGGTGGGCGACACGAAGATGAGGAGGTGCGACTTGAGCGCATCGTTGGTCCGGCCGCGGAACAGGACGCCCAGAAGGGGGATCCGGCCCGCGATGGGCACGCGCTTCTCAACGCGCCGTTCGATCTGCGAATTGAGACCGCCGATGACCAACGTCTCGCCATCGGGTACCATGACCATGCCGGTCTGAGACCGCGTGGAGAACACAGGAATGAGGAGATTGTTGATGTCCTTTCGGGTCAGCAGGTCGACAACGTCCAACTTGGTGATGTTGAGCTGCACAAGTTCGGGCGAAGCGATAGTCGGCGTCAACTCCATTTCGACACCCAGTTTGCGCCACGTGATGGACAACTGGGGCTGTCCATTCTTGTATGCCACCGCCTGGTATGGGTATTCGTCACCCGCGTTGATGGTGGCCTGGGCGCCATCGACGACCAGCAACTCGGGTTTCGAGATAAGATCCGAATCCGTGCGCTTCTCAAGGGAACGGAAGATGCCGTCGATGGTGCCTCGGTCCGAGTCGACGATGCTCCACGAGAGGCCTGCGCCCTCCTGTTGGTTGGGGATACGCGTCCCTGCCTGTACGTTGCGGGGCGTCCACACCGTCCGCGACTCCGGCGTCAGGCGTGCATCGTCCGGATGCCCGTCCACGAAGTTGTAGCCGTTGATCGGACCGTTGGCCCAGCCACCGTCCGGTGCGGGGACAGAGGCGGCGAAATCGGGTGTGAACGTGTTCGTGCCTACGCGCTCAAGCGCGTCACCGGTGCTCTCGAGCCCGGGATGGGTCTGACCGCGGCGCTTGAACCGGGTGTAGTTGAGGTTCGTGCCAATTTCGCGGTCGCCACGCTCATCGATCTGGCTGATCCAGACCTGAATCTGGACCTGCGCCAACGACTTGAGTTCGGGCTCGGGCGGCGGGGCTTCGGCTGCCGGCGCAGGCGCTGCCGGCGCAGGCGCTGCCGGCGCAGGCGCGGCCGGCGCAGGCGCGGCCTCCTCGGCGACTGCCCCCGTGACAGCAGCGAACAGTGCCAACCCCAGAATCAGATACAGCCGCGGCCGGCTCATAGTCCTTCTCCTTTGATCTCAGCCCCCAGTTCGGAGCCTAGACTCGCGCCTGAAGCATTCTCGACAGCGCCCTTGGTCCCTTCAACTGCCGAGCGGACCTTCTCCTTGATCACGTCGGTGGGCCGCTTCCAATCCTCGCCTTCCTCGAAATCGATGAAGGCATGCTCTTCCGCTACGGTGAACGATGGTAGCCATGTTTCCGTGCGGATGAAGAACACCAGCTCGCGCCGGGTCTGCTCGCTGGCGCGGTTTCCGATCATGTTCGACAGGGGCGATCCCAACACCTGACCCGGTACGACGTTCTCGGCGAGGCCAACGACCAAGTCCTCGCCTTGGGCCAACCAAGGCACCGAGGCGAGATTCTTCTGCTTGGTGTTGCGGTACAAGCCGCCCAGTATGAGGGTCTGTCCGTGACGGACCCATACGGTGGTCGTCAGCAGCCGGTTCGAGAACTGGGGCGCCGCGACGCCGCCTTGGTTCGTCGAGATGAGGACCTCGTTACCCAATTCGGTAATGCTGGCCTCCAGTTCAAGCTTCACGTAGCTGTCTTCCTGGGTGAACCAGTCTTTGTCGTCATCGGCCAAGTCCGGCACTTTTACACTCAGGCTCACGCCCGTGTCCTTGAAGGCCGTGGTGTCCACGATGGTGGTGCCGACCACGACCGGGTTTTCGTAGGGATTGTTCTGGACGGTCTTGATGGTGGTTTGGGTTGCTTGGCCCACCATCACGAGCGCTCTGGGCCGCGAGAGGATGTAGGCGCGACTCTCGCTCGCCAACGCCTCCAGCACGAACTCCAGGTCGCCTTCCGACATACGAATGCGATCCAGGAATACCGTGATGGCGGCCGTCTCGGGGCTCATGGGGAAGGTAAGGTCGGCGGTGGTGATGGCCCCGTTTCCGCTGGTGAGGCGGTTGTACATGCGGGCCTTGTTCCTCCGCGCGAAGTAGGCGCTGAGCCCGGTCTCGACCGCTTTCTCGGCCTGGAACTCGACGATCTTCACCGCCACGCTCACCTGTTGCGGCCGGAGCGGATCCAGGTCCTCAGGGGCCGGATCCTGGGCGAAGGCCAACGAGGCCCCGCACACGATGGCCAGTACCAGCCCAATTCGTATAGTCATAAGTTTTTGCATTGCCCTGCTACCGTGTTGATGTTGAGTGATTACCGTTGAAACGTCCCTATGCACTCGTACCGGTGAATATTCTCAATGCCGTTAAAGTTGCTAAACCGGACGCTGAACGCCCGTGTATCCCCCGGATTCAACCGACCGATGTTCACGGTGCGGGTGTCATAGACGATGTTGCCGAATCCATAGATGGTGATGATCACCTGCACGCCGTACAGGGTGCTGTCGGCCCGGTTGGTCACCTGCCCCGTCACCACATAGTACTGCGCGCTCCGATCGATCGCTGCCGATCCGCGCGTGGAGTAGCTCACTTGGCTCAACCCGCCTTTCCAGGCGTTGACATTGGTGACGACCAGGGGCTCCTTCTCGATGGCGCGCCGCAGAACCTCCGACGGAGACAGGATGGTGTACTTGCCGGAGGAATGGAGTTCGACACGGGTGGCAACCAGCTTGTCCTGGGCGTAGGCGGGGTCCTTCTCGACGAAACCGGCGTAGATGCGGGCGGCCTCGCCGTAGTCGCCGCGTTTCCACAGCATGTCGGCCAGTTCCCACTGAGCCTTGCTGTTGTTCGGGTCCTTCGCCATGTCGGCGCGAAGCTGGGCGATCCGGGTCTGCAGCTTCTCGGGAGTCCAGTACTTGCGTTCGTATTCCGCTGTCAGCGTCGAGACGTATTTCGATGCCTGTTCGGAGTACTGTCCGTTGGGCGCCATCTCGAGATACTCGTTGAACACGTGGATGGCGTCGTGGTAGCTGGCGATTTTGTGGTAGGTCACGGCCAACCAGTAGCGGGCATCCAAGGCGGAGGTGGTATTCGGGTACTTGGAGATGGTCATAAGGAGACGAGGGACGACCGATGCGTACTGCCCGGCCTCGATCATACGCCGGGCCTCTTCGATTTCGCGACGGCCCGCGTTCTGCTCGACTAGGCGATCCTTGGCGGTGGGTGAGGCCGTGTTGGGCGCGGGGGAACCGGGAGTTACACAGCCGCCGACCACCAAACTGAGGCCAACGAGCAATGCCGCGACGGGGGAGTACAAGTTTCTCATGGTGGACATATGTTTCCTAGTGCCGACGACGTGCGCATAAAACATGGGGAACTGGATGAACTGCGCTATTCGCCCTTCTTCTTTGCGTCGTCCTTGGCTTTCTTAATGGCCTTCTTGATCTTTTCCGGGTTCTTAACCGCATCGAGCACGAGCGCCGTTATATCCTCAACCTTCACTTCCAGTTTGAGGCTAGCAAGATACCCTTGGGCGGCGATCAGATCGTACCCTTTCCACTCGCCCACGTCCGCTATGGCGCGCACGGTGCGGTCGCTGGACTGGCTCATGAGGATCCAGTATTTGCCGGTGCCGCGCTTCAGCCTTTTCTTCTTCAACTCTTTGTACTCGTCCGTGGCCGTCACCACTTTCTCGTACTTCACCTCGCCGGGTTGACTGAAGCTGCTGTACTGCCCCCAGTAGATCTTCTTCTCATCAACCTTTTTCGGATCGATCGAGAGAGTCTCTGCCAACACGGCGGCGCCAGCAAACACAACGGCCGCCATCGTCATCAACCGGATAGCCTTTTGCATGATTCGACA
>JAAEQP010001431.1 GCA_024231375.1 bacterium
GGGATTTCGTCTTTGACAGGTGTAGTGTGTCCGGAAACGCTTCCGTCTTCGCGGAGCTGAGATGTGTAAGGCGTGGATAGGAGTCGAGGAAATGCGACGTTGTGCAGTGCTGGGGGTTGTTGTAGTCCTGTTCTCCGTTCTATGGCCTGTCGCGGCCCATGCGGCCGGCGAACTCACCTACCAGTTCGAGCGGAAATGGCCGTTGCTTCCGCAGCCGTGGTACTTCGACCTACCTTGTGGCGTGGCGGTGGATGGCTCGGGCAACGTCTACGTTGCGGACACGTGGCACAATCGCGTTCAGAAGTTCAACGCCGATGGCACATTCTTGGCCAACTGGGGCGGCGAGGGAACCGCCGACGGGCAGTTCAACCACGCCGAGGGCATCGCGGTGGACGGTTCGGGCAACGTCTACGTCGCGGACTCGAACAACAACCGTATCCAGAAGTTCGACATCGACGGCACCTTCATGATCGAGTGGGGCAGCTCCGGCACTGGCGACGGACAGTTCAGCCTGCCCGCTGCCATCGCGGTGGACGTTGCGGGCAACGTCTACGTCGCGGACACCTTCAACAGTCGCGTTCAGAAGTTCGACCCCGATGGCAGCCTCCTGAGCAAGTGGGGCAGCGAAGGGACCGGCGACGGGCAATTCGGCTACCCCAAGGGCATCGCCGTGGACGTTGCGGGCAACGCCTATGTGACGGACTTCGGGAACGCACGCGTCCAGAAGTTCGCCGCGAACGGCATGTTCCTGACCAAGTGGGGCAGCTGGGGCACGGGCGACGGGCAGTTCCGCAACCCATACGGCATCGCCTTGGACGGTGCGGGCAAGGTCTACGTCGCGGATGGCGGCAATCACCGCATCCAGAGGTTCGACGCCGACGGCGCCTTCCTGGGCAAGTGGGGCAGCGAGGGCAGTGGCGACGGGCAGTTCAACGACCCCGAGGACATCGCGGTGGACGGCTCAGGCAACATCCTTGTCGCGGACACGGAGAACGACCGGATCCAACGGTTCGACGCGACGGGCGTCTTCCTGGGCTCATGGGGCAGCTACGGTACCGGTAATGGCCAGATGCTGGAGCCCAGAGCAGCCGCAGTGAGTGGCTCGGGCAACGTCTACGTCGTGGATTACGGAAACCACCGCATTCAGAAGTTTGACCAAAGCGGCACATTTCTCTCCAAGTGGGGGAGTTTGGGCATCGCTGACGGCCAGTTCCGTGGTCCTCAGGGCATCGCGGCGGACGGCCCGGGCA
>JAAEQP010001432.1 GCA_024231375.1 bacterium
CCCACACCTTCAGGAAGCCCTGAGGGGAGTGAAATTCTCAAAAAAGGAGGCGCCTCCGGCGGTAGGGAGCTCCGCCGGAGGCGTGGAGAACAGGAGGCATGGTGCGGGCATGCCTCCCGCGTTGGTCGTATCTAAAGGGTCGCGTTCGTAATGTAGGCCATGTACGGGTTCACGGGGAACGTCTCGCCCGGATAGCGCTCAAAGGCGACATGGCCATCCATGAACAGCACGTTGGATCCGCCCGGCACGTGGTTGAAGTTGGCAATATTCACGCTCAGCATGTCCCACATGACCGGCAGCGTGGATTGCGCCATGCTGGTGGCGGCAGGATTGTTGATATCGCTGATGAAGAACCGTTCGATACCCTCGCGGATGCGCTTGATGGGGATCGTGCCCAGCCCTGGATGGCTCATCGAGTGGTCGCTGTAGGGATCCTCGAACATGGGACGCACCGCTTCGACAACGTCGTTGACAGCGGTCTGGTCCGTTGCGTCGAACCCGGGCCAACCGGTTAGGAACCGGTTGTCACGAGGTACTACGAACCCGGCGTAGCAGTAAGACGCATCGCCCTTGAGCGCGAACATGCCGCAGCCCGTGGCGGGGTCGAGGTCGATGGACCCGTCAGCCCGGAACCACGATTCGGCGCCGCCCGGCTCAAGCATCGACGTGCCCTGCGGGTCCGACGGACAGGCCAGCACGGCCACGTCGGTCAAGTACTCCGGATAGATGGCCACAGGTTCGGGCATCCAGCAGTAGTCGCGGTCCACGGGAGGATTCACCGTGTCGCACAAACGCACCTTGGGTGGAAACATGTCGCTGTTCTCGCCCGAGTACATCTTGCACACGATGCCCATCTGTTTCAGGTTGTTCTGACACGACGCCCGCCGTGCCGCCTCGCGCGCACGGGCCAGGGCCGGAAGCAGAATCCCCGCCAGGATCCCGATGATCGCGATCACCACCAACAATTCAATGAGCGTGAAAGCGCCGGTTCGGGCGCACGTACGCGTCTGTGTCATGTTCTGTTCCTTCCCTATCGGGGCCGCCGTTAGGCGGTCGCCGTTTCGGCGTGCAAGATGATCGTTTTCGTCTAGGTTGTCGACGCAGGCGCGGCGGACTCGGACTCTGTCTCCAGCGCGCGACGTTCCCGCTCGGCGTTCCAGTCAACCACATCCCGCGGGGTCACCGGTCGGCCGCCCGGATCGCGCTGCAGGTTGTAGGCTTGGCTGGAACCTTGAGACTTGGACAAACTGGCCTTGAAGGCCTCGGGATCGAAAAACTCCACCGACTGCGTGCCCGTGTACGACAGGACCACGTCGACCCGATGCGTCGACCGCGGATCCCAGAACAACAGACGGACCGGCAACCGGCTTTCGCGAAGAGCCCAGATGCGGATCCACTCGGGAGAGTCGGTGTCGCTGATGTCGAACACCACCAAGTCGTCCGATACGCTCGCGTTGTAGTTCGCCAGAGGCGCGGACTGAACATCGCCAAAGGGCACGGCACGCAGCAGCGTCTCCAGCGAGAACTCGTCTTCTTCCCCCAGTATCTCGACAATCTGGGAAATCATGTTGCGCGCATGGTGGATACCGCTCGAAGGTTTCGTGCCCGGCGAGAGGGAGACGGTCTCCAGGGGGAGGCCGCGTTTTCCGAAGATGACGGTATCCCCGGCCCGCATGCGCAGCAACCCGCCCTGCTGCATCCACAACTCCAGTTGAACCGGCTCCGACACCGCATCGGTCTTCACGTAGATCGACGCGTTGAGGCCCGGGACCGAGTCGAACCGCTCGCGCACTTCGGCCCAGGTCGGTTTCGCCCCGCTGCCGAACGTGAACAGCGCCATGGCAATCAACATCGCCGCCATAGCCGCCACCGTGCCCACCCGCAAGGCGCGCCGAAGCCCCACGAACCGTTCGC
The DNA here is from genome assembly GCA_024231375.1 of bacterium. The sequence goes on from JAAEQP010001432.1 coordinate 1,915, forward strand.
TGGGCAACGCGGCCGCGGCATCCAGATTCCCCTGGAACCGGGCAAGGTGTCGATGGAGACGGTCCCGCACATCGGCCGGCACGTCTTCCCGCGTGGTGCGCTTGATCATGGCGTCAACTGGGTCCTTGTCATTGGGGGGCGTTGTCATGGCGTCGCTTCCTTCAAGAGATCCGGACCGAGTAACTCCCGGAGTCGCTTGCGGCCCCGATCCACATGCTTCCGAGCGGTAGCGTCCGCGCAGCCGAGCACATCCGCGATGGCGGGATACGACTGCCCTTGGACCAGCCGCAGCACAATGGCCGCGGCCTGGTTGCGGCTGAGTTGGCCAATGGCCCTGAATACCAGGGACTCATGCTCTTTCGCCACGGCCTCTTCCGAAGGAGACCGGCCGGGCTTCGGCGTCAGGAGTTCGGCCCGAGCTTCCCGTTCGCGCCGACGCACCTTCTTACGAACCACGTCGCACGCGCTGTTCAGACAAATCCGGAGAATCAGAGCGCGGGGGTTGGGATGACGTCGAATCCGGGCCAGCTTGCGCCAGATCACGGTCAGCGCCTCCTGAAGGGCCTCTTCCGCATCCTCCGCGTTCTGGGTCACGCTCCACACGGCCTGCATCATGTCGTCTTCCACAGGCGCGATAAGGCGCTGGTAATCCTGATGTTGAACCTGCTGCACGCTGATTCCGCCTCGTCCCCCGGCCTACTGGCCGTCTTCCCTCTTCTCACCCTATAAGCCGTCACCACCCCCGAAACTGTGTACATCCGGGGTGAAGAATCTCTGGCTGCGGGTACTTCATGCCCATTTCGCACCAGATCGTCCCAAGAAGTCAATACCGCGCGACCACCACTTCTCCTCTCTCTCCGGCCCATGGATCCCATACCCATAGGTCCTATGCTCCCCCTCTTCGTCTCACCGACCCCTCCCCGCCTCACGGGCCGATCTGCTATACTCCGCCTTGCCGGACCGGGGTGGTCAGGCAATCTCGGTAGCGCGACGAAGGAGTGGATCGCCATGCGCGTGTTGGTGACCGGCGGCGGCGGATACCTGGGGTGCCATGTGACGGCCCTGTTGATCGAACGGGGACACACCGTCCGCGTGTTCGACCGCTTCTGTTTCGGCGGCGACGCCGCCCGTACGCTCGCGGGCTTCCCTGGCTGCGAGGTGGTCCAAGGCGACATCCGCCGGTTGCAGGAAACCCCCGACCTTCTGGACGGCGTCGATGCCATCGTCCACATGGCCGGCATCGCCAACGACCCTTCCTGCGACCTCGCCCCCGAGATGGCCGTCGACGTCAATCAGGAGAGCACACGCGAACTGGCCGAACAGGCGATCCACCGCGATATACGCCGGTTCGTGTTCGTGTCCAGTTGCAGCGTCTACGGCAAGGGCGTGTTTGACCTGCTGGACGAGCAGAGCCCCACCAACCCGGTATCGACGTACGGGACAACGAAACTCGCCGGGGAAGAGACGGTGCTGCGCATGGCCAGCGACCATTTCGATCCCGTGGTGGCCCGGCCCGGCACGCTGTACGGATGGTCGGATCGCATGCGGTTCGACCTCGCCGTCAACCAGATGGCCGCGACAGCGCTGCGCAACGGCGCCATCAATGTGTACGGCGGGGGTGGTCAGTGGCGGCCGTTCCTGCATGTCCGCGACGCAGCCGATGCCCTCATCCGCCTCGTCGACGCGCCCGCCGACACGGTTCGCGGCGAGACGTTCAATATCGGCCACAACGACGCCAACTACCGCATCATCGACCTCGCCCAACAGCTTGCCGGCCAATTCGGCGTCGACATCGAGGTCGTCAAGAGCGATGAAGACCAACGCACCCACCGCGTGGTGTTCGACAAATTCACGGACACCTTCGGATTCAAGCCCGAGCGATCCGTGGAGGACGGCGCCCGCGAAGTGCGCCACGCCCTCGAAGAATCGGGCATCGACCCCTTCAACGCGATGTATTTCAACGTCCGCCGGTTGAAGGAACTACTTGCCACGCCCGTTGACGAAGGTGGTGAACCCGTAGCCGCCCACTTCATCCCGCTGGCGCGCCCCTCCTTGAGCGAGGAAGAGGAGCGGGCTGTGGTGGAGACACTCCGTAGCGGGTGGTTGACCACGGGCGCCCGGACCCAGACCTTCGAGAAATCGCTGGCCACGGCCGTGGGCGCGCCTGAGACCGTGGCCGTCACGTCGTGCACGGCCGCCCTGCACCTCTGCCTGGTACAGATGGGCGTCCGTCCCGGCGACGAGGTCATCACCTCGCCCCTGACTTGGCCCTCGACCGCCAACACTATCGTCAACATGGGCGCGAAACCCGTGTTGGCCGACATCGACCCGGATACATTGAACATCGACCCGGTGGCCATCGGGGCGGCCATCACCAACCGCACCAAGGCCATCATGCCCGTACACTTGGCGGGCTTACCGTGCAATCTCGAAGCCGTCTACGCCTTGGCCAAACGCCATGGCATCGGGGTGCTGGAAGACGCGGCCCACGCCCTCGGCGCACGGTACCAGGGCGTGCCCATCGGCGGATACGGCGAATACGCGTGTTTCAGCTTCTACCCCATCAAGAACATCACGACCATCGACGGCGGCGCCGTCGCCGTGAAAGACCCCGACAAGGCCGCCCATCTCCGGGAGCTCGCCAACAACGGCATGAGCGCCATCGCCTGGCACCGGTACGGCCGTAGCGCGGCTGCCGCGCCGCCCCAGGTCGTCGAACCCGGCTTCAAGTACCGCATGCACGACGTGAGCGCCGCCCTGGGCATCGAACAGCTCAAGAAACTCGACGGATTCATCGCGGCCCGCGCGCGGCTGGCGAAGATGTACCGTACCGTGCTCGCCGACATCGACGAAGTCGCGTTGCCCGCCGTGCCCGACACCGTGGACCACGCCTGGCACTTGCTCATCATCCGGCTGAAGCTCGACCGATTGACGGCTACCCGCGACGAAATCGCCCAGGCCCTACGCCGCGAGAACGTCGGCACCGGCGTCCATTTCCTCGGAATCCACCTGCACAAGTACTACGCCGAAGCCTTGGGCATGCGTCCCGAAGACCTCCCCCACGCCACCGCCGCGTCGGATTCCATCCTGTCGCTGCCGCTTCACCCCTCCATGACCGACAAGAACGTGCGCGAAGCCGTGGACGCCTTGAAGAAGGTGATCGCCCATCATCTGAAGTAGGTGGGGATGACGCTCACGCACGGACCGGAGGAACCACTCTTCGCAGCGTGATGTTGCGCAGGCGTCTCGCCTGCACTCCCGCGCATGGAGATCCCGTGAAGAATGCAGGCGAGACGCCTGCCCTACGAAGGCAAGACGACGAGGCAGGATCGTCACCCGTCCCTCTCGATGATAGCGATTCCCTCGTCGCTCAGGTCGTGGAGTGCATGCATGAGACGCGGCAATATCGTCGCAAGCAGCCCGAGCCTACGCTCCCGGATTCCCCATCATATTGACGAAGACCCGGAACAGCTCCTCGTCGAGTTCCTGCGCCATTTCGTCTTTCATGAGCTTCAACGCGGGGAACGAACTCAACGCTTCCTTGTAGGACCGGCGCGTCGTAAGTGCATCAAACACGTCGGAAATCTTGACCACACGCGCCACCTTGGAGATCTCGTCACCCGTCAGTCCGTCGGGATACCCGCTGCCGTCCGGTCGTTCATGGTGATGACGGACGATGTCCATCCCCACCTGGCCGACACCGCCTCGTTCCAACAGAATCTCGCAGCCATACCCCGGGTGCTTCTTCATGACGCCAAACTGATCATCGGTGAGCTTGCCCCGGCAATTCAGGATCTCCGGGTCGATCATGCTCTTGCCTACGTCATGCAACAACGCGCCTACCCCATAGTCCCCGGATATCGAGGCCCGGTCGAAAACCCGTTGGCCCAGCGCCATGGAGAAGACAAACACGTTGACGCTGTGGGTGTACGTGTAGTAGTCGAACGAGGTCACCTTCATCAAGTGCTTCAACGCGCCTTGCTGGCCGTAGAGGAATGAGCACGTGTTCTTCACAACCTCCTGGCTACGGGGAACCATTTCGCCCGACCGCGGGTCGTCCATCACCTCGCCCACGAGGCCGACAAGCGATTCGTAGAGAATCCCCGACTTCTCCTCAGGCCCCACCCCGGGGTCCGCGATGATCGCCCCAAGATTGCGCTCCATGTACCGCCGGAACGCGTCCCCTTGACCGACCGGTACGAACACAAACTCGATCCCGTTCGATGCCAGGCGCTCCCGGGCTTCTTCCGTGAAGGGCAGGTTCCGCTGTCGATAGAGAATGTGAGGGCGGTTGTCGGCGGGCTTCAGGTAGATGTCAAAATCGGCGACCTTGTCCAGGCGCAGGAAGGATACAGGGACCTGGCGGTACTCCCCTACGATCTCAACTCCTGCCAATTCCACGCTGGACAAGTCTAGCGCCTCCAATCATTTACAGAATCCGAGCAGAACCGCAATGGGCAAAACCTAGGCGGTCTTACCTTGAAAGAACACTCTGGCCACTTCCCGTATTCTAGCGCGCCACCCCCCGTCCCGGCGCACACTTTCCTCGACGCCACTTTAGCACCCGAGATCGCGTGGCGCAATACTGACGTGCCGTCAAATACTGCTGATTCCTCCAAGAGGCCACGAATGGCACGCTGACAAAGTCATGCTCACCCGCTCCCGGCCTCGCCCTGGTCCACCGAACGGCGCGCCGTACGGTCCTCCACAGCGCCCGACCCGCCTTGGGCCTTCACCACACGCGACGCCGGACAAATCACGCGGAAACCCACATTGTACACGGCCTGGTACGGACGATAGGACAGGCGGAACGCCGATCGCGCGCGCTTCGGCCGGTCGCGCCACGATCCCCCGCGCGCAACCCGTAGTTCCTCGCCGGACACGTCGTTCCGGCCATCGTCCGCGCTGTAGGGATAGGGACGATACACCGACCGCGTCCATTCGGACACATTGCCGTGCATGTCGTGCAAACCCCACGGGTTCGCCTCGTACCGGCCCGGCTTCTCCGAGAGGAATCCGCCATCGTTGAACCGTGTGTCCTTTGGAATCCAGTCGTCGTACTTACTCGCGTTGAGCCAAGGCTCGCGCTCCTTCTTGTATGTGTGGCACACGAATTCCCGGAGCTTCTCGTCGGCCAGATTCGCGTATGACGAGAAATCCGCCTCCTCCGTTCCGTAGAAGAACGGTGTGGCCGTACCCGCGCGGCACGCGTACTCCCACTGTGCCTCCGTCGGTAACGTGAAGGTCTCGCCCGTCGTGTCGCTGAGCCAATCGCAGAACGCCATGGCCTGTTCCCAAGACACGCGCACCACTGGTTGCTCAGGTGCGTTCACGTAGAAACCGCGCACGCCGAACTGCATGGAGAACCGCGACTCGACGCGGCTGTCGTGGAGTGGGTCGAACCGATTGAAGAGAGCATTGGTCACTTCGAGCCGTCCCATCCAGAAAGGACCATCGATCGACACCGGCGCGACGGGGACCTCGTCGGAGCATCCGTCCGCGTCGCCCATCGCGAACTCGCCCGCTGGAATGAGAACCAATTCAAGCGACATCCCCTCGCCCAGGTCGATAGTCCGCGTTTCCGTATCCACGTCGGCTCCGTCGCTCGCGAACCGCAGAGACGCCGCGAGCTGCCGTCTCTTGGCCTCATCGGCGCTGAAGGCCCACGTGGTGTCCTCGGGCACGCTCCCCGACGGAGGCGCTTCCGGAAGCATCGCCGACGGGTTCTTCGAGAGATAAGGGTGCTCCGTGGGGTGGATGGCTTCCGGGTCCTCCTCGAAACCGGCATACTTCGCAAGCAGCTCACGCCGCCGCCGGGCGGGCTTCTCCACGCGTTCCGCGCCCGCAATCTCGGCCCACGTTCCGTGGAACGGCGCGTTGAGGTCGATCCACGTGATAATGCGGTCCCAGCTCTCCGGGTCGATCTTGACGTTCCCGTGCCCCTTCCGCAGTCTCTGCACAAGCTGAGTCGAGTCCGCGTGATACTCCATGGGCATCAGCATGTGGTAATCGCTTTCAAGCCCCGGACGCCTCACGAAACGATGCAGATTCGCGTACGACACCGAGAAATGGCCGGCGTCCTTCCCGCCACTGTGGAACACGCTCGTGTAGTCGGTGATGTGCGCGCGCGTCTTCAGGTCCATGCTCGGCATACCGTTGGGCCGTTCCGTGCCGTCGTGGCATCCAATGCAGTATTCGTCCAGTACCGGCTGCACTTCCCG